>NZ_JBHXNP010000017.1:0-48000 GCF_042719495.1 Streptomyces sp. NPDC058525 | reverse complement strand
CGCTTGACGCGGGGCAGCCTGTCGCGCTGGACGCCGGGCCTTCGGCCGCGCTTGACGCCGGGTCTCCGGGCGCCGTTGCCGGTGGGGCTCCGGGCCAGTTCGGCGACGCTCCCGCCGCGCGCTCCGCGACCGTCCCTGCTCAGCTGCCCGCCGGGCTTTCCGCCAGCTTCGACGCCGAGGTTCTGGGCCCGCTCGATGCCGGGCAGCCCGCCGCGCCTCCGGTGGGGATCCCCGCCCCGCTCGGCGCAGCGCCTTCCGCCGCGCTCGACGAGGGGCTCGCGGGCGCGCTCGGCGCCGGGCTCCCGGGCGTGCTGCCCGCCGGGCCTTCAGCCGCGCTGGACGCCGGGCCTTCCGCCGCGCGTCCCGCGATCGTTCCCGCCCAAGCGCCCGCCGGGGCCCCCGACGGCGCGTTAGCCGGGGGCCGGCGGGTGGGCGGCGTGCCCGCGCAGGGCGGGCGGTTGCATCGGCCCGGGGTGACCGAGCTGCGGCTGTCCGCCTTTGGGCCGCACCGCGGCGCGGCCTTCGCGCTCGGGCCCGTCACCCTCTTCGCCGGGCCCAGCGGCAGCGGCAAGTCCCAGGCCCTGGCCGCCTACGAGGCCCTCGCCGCGCTCGGCTCCGGAGCCACCCTCGACGAGGCATTCCCCGACGCCGCCGCCCGCATCCCCGACCTGGCCGTCCCCGACGCCGACCGGCGGCGCGGCTTCCGGATCGGCTGCACGGTCGACGGCCCCGCCGGACCGGTCCGCCTCGACCTCGCCGTCCAGGCCGAGCCCGCCCTGCGCATCGTCGGCGAACGCCTCTCGCAGCCGGGGCAGATCCTGCTCGCCACCGCGCTGCGCGACCCAGGCCGGCGCTCCGTACAAGGGGCCTGGCTGACCGGCGGAGCCATCGGCGTCACCCGGGCCCCGCTGCCCGACGACCGGCTCGGCACCGCCCTGCTCCCGCTCCGCGTGGCCGGCGCCACGGCCGGCCAGCGCCAGGTCCTGGCCGCCGCCGAACAGGTCGTGGTGGCCCTGCGCTCGGTGTTCCCCTGCGACCCGCGGCCCGGCCGGATGCGCGCCCCCGTCCCGCCGGGGGAGGGCCGGCTGCTCGGCGACTGCGCCAACCTGGCCGACGTACTGCGCCGGACCCGCCACGAATGCGGCACCCGGTACGCGCTGCTGGCCGAGGCCGCCCGTACCGGCTGCGCGGGACCGGTCGCCGGGCTGGACGTACGGGCTCCCGCCGACGGCCCCGTCACGGCGGTACTGGACCGCGGCGCCGACCGGCCCGCCACGGAACTGGCCCGGCTCGGCTCGGGCGAACTGCGCTTCCTGGCCCTGGCGCTGGTCCTGCTGACCGGGCCGGGCGTGCTCGCCATGGACCCGGCCGCCGAACTGCTCGCCGCGCAGCAGGCGCTGACGGTACTGGCCGACGGCTTCGACCGCGGCCTGGACCGGAACCAGAGCACCGAACTGCTGCGGCTGGCCCTGCTGTCGTGCGGGCGCGGGCACGTCCGGCTGGCGGCGGCGGCGGGAGAGGAGACCGCGGCGGCCGCCCGCCTGCTGGCGGGCGTGACGGTGGTAGACCTGTGATCCATGAGCGATGCCGAGAACGTCAACGACACACACGACGCGCACGACACACGCGCGGCGCATGATGCGCATGCGGCGGATGGTGCGGATGAGCCGCGCGCGCCGCGCGCGCCGGGCCCCGAGCGGCTGCACCTGCTGCAGCGCAGGCTCGCCGACTTCGCCGCGGCGCGCGACTGGGAGCAGTACCACACGCCCAAGAACCTGGCGGTGGCGCTGAGCGTGGAGGCGTCGGAACTGGTCGAGATCTTCCAGTGGCTGACGCCGGAACAGTCGGCGGCGGTCATGGAGAAGCCGGAAACGGCCCACCGCGTGGCCGATGAGGTGGCCGACGTGCTCGCGTATCTCCTGCAGTTCTGTGAGGCTCTCGGGGTGGATGTGCTGGATGCGCTCGCCGCGAAGATCGAGAGGAACGAGCTCCGCTTCCCGGTGACGGGTGAACCGACACCGAATCGTCACTCTTCGGAGTGATGGACTCCTTCACAATCACGTTTCTGTCCACATTTTCCGAATACCCCTGGCTTTACTGCCTCATTGCCCTCACTCTGGGTAGTGGTGACAACGGCGGGATGTCGTGCGGACGGGGGACGGCATATGGATGCGGTACGGCTCATCGCGGCCGGCCGGCACGCGCTGGCACAGAGTGGGGCTGCGTGGGACATCGTGGGCGAGGCCTGGCAGGCCCAGGCGCTCGCACAGGGCGTAGGGAGCTATCTGGCGGTCACCGGGCCGCCGGAGATGAGAGCGGAGGCACGGGGACTGGGGGAAGCGGGAGGCAGAGGCTGCGGGCTGATAGACCGGGCGGCCCTGCGCGGTGAGGGCAGCGCGCCCGAATATCCGCCGCGGGCCGCGCAGTTGACGGAGGTGTCGGATGTCCGGCAGGCGCTGCTCGGACTCCAGGCGCTGCTGGGCGAAGTGGGCATAGCCCTGGTCGGGGTGGCCTGCGGGACGGACGACGAGACCCTGTACTGGCAGTGCATAGAGTCGATCGACGCGGCTGACGAGTCGAGCGACCGGGTACGGGCGATCCTGCGCCGGATGGCGGTGCGCGAGCGGGGTTCCGCCTCGGGCGTGGCCTGACGCGGCGTCCGGAGTACCGTCCGGGGCGCCGACCGCAGCGCAGCCCGACGCGCTGTGCGGGGCGCCGAACCGAGGTGCCGTGCGCCGTGCGGGGCGCCGACCGAGGTGCCGTGCAGGGTGCCGTCCGACGTGCCGTCCGACGTGCCTCCGAGGTGTCAGGCGTGCAGTCCGAGGTGTCCCCAGGGTCCCGCCGCGCGCGACGGGACCCGTACGGTCACAGCGGCCGGTAGGACGGGCGCCCGCTCTCGGGGGCGGGCGTGACCGGGGCGCGGTCGGTGGAGGACTGGAGGTCGGCGTCGAGCTGCGACAGGTCGGCGTTCAGCGCCGCCATCAGCTCTTCCATCTGCTGCAGCAGGCCCTTCGGCGCGCCGCCCTCGGCGGGTACGGCGGGCTCCTGACGTGCGTCCTCGTGTGCTGCCTGTCCGGACTGTCCGGTCTGTCGGTGGGTCTCCGGCACGACCTCGTGGGACATGGCGGCCTCCTCGGCCCTGGCCCTTCCGGGGCGGAAGGGCGCGGTGGACGTACCGGCGATGCGGCCGCCGGCGCGCGGGCCGGGCGGTCCGGCTCCGTCCGAGCCAACGATCCCTTTCCGGGGTGGTCACTGGCGGCGTCCGGGGTGGACCGTCCGGTTGACGCAGATTCACCCGGCAGGGGTGGGAGGGGCAGGATGGGGGGCATGGATCTTCGCATTTTCACCGAACCCCAGCAGGGCGCGAGCTACGACACCCTCCTGACCGTCGCCAAGGCCACCGAGGACCTGGGCTTCGATGCGTTCTTCCGGTCCGACCACTATCTGAAGATGGGCGCGGCCGACGGCCTGCCCGGGCCCACCGACGCGTGGATCACCCTGGCGGGCCTGGCCCGCGAGACCAGGCGGATCCGGCTGGGCACCCTGATGACGGCCGGCACCTTCCGGCTGCCCGGAGTGCTCGCCATCCAGGTCGCCCAGGTCGACCAGATGTCCGGCGGCCGGATCGAACTGGGCCTGGGCGCAGGCTGGTTCGAGGAGGAGCACAAGGCGTACGGAATCCCCTTCCCGGCCGAGCGGATGGCCCGGCTGGAGGAGCAGCTGGCCGTCATCACCGGCCTGTGGGCCACCGAGACCGGCTCCACCTTCGACTACGCGGGCACCCACTACCAGGTGGAGAACTCGCCCGCGCTGCCGAAGCCCGCCCAGGCCAAGGTGCCCGTGCTCATCGGCGGACACGGCGCCCGGCGCACCCCGCGCCTCGCCGCCCGGTACGCCGACGAGTTCAACATGCCCTTCGCCTCGCTCGCCGACAGCGAGCGGCAGTTCGGGCGGGTCCGGGAGGCCGCCGAGGAGGCGGGGCGCAAGGCCGGCGACCTCGTCTACTCCAACGCCCTCGTGGTCTGCGTCGGCAAGGACGACGCCGAGGTCGCCCGCCGGGCCGCCGCCATCGGCCGCGACGTGGACGAGCTCAAGGCCAACGGCCTGGCCGGCTCCCCGGCCGAGGTCGTGGAGAAGATCGGGACCTACGCCGCCATCGGCTCCTCCCGCGTCTACCTCCAGCTGCTCGACCTCGACGACCTGGACCACCTGGAGCTGATCTCCGCACAGGTCCTCGCCCAGCTCGGCTGACCGGGGACGGGACGACGATGCCACGCGCGACCGGCCCGCTCGCCGAAGCCCTGGCCCGGCGGACCGTGATCCTGGACGGCGGGCTGAGCAACCAGCTCGCCGCCCAGGGCTGCGACCTGTCCGGCGGCCTGTGGACGGGGCGGGTGCTCGCCGAACGGCCCGACCAGGTGGAGGCCGCCCACACGGCGTACGCACGGGCCGGCGCCGAGGTGCTGATCACGGCGAGCTACCAGATCGGCCCCGACCACCCCAGGGCCGCCGAGCTCCTGCACCGCAGCGTCGCCCTGGCCGCCCGCGCCGCCGGGGCCGCCGCCCACGAGGTGTGGGTGGCCGCCTCCGTGGGCCCGTACGGCGCGGTGCTCGCGGACGGCTCCGAGTACCGCGGCCGCTACGGCCTGAGCGTGCGCCGGCTCGCCGCCTTCCACCGCCCCCGCATCGAGGCCCTGCTCGCCGCAGGCCCCGACGTCCTCGCCCTGGAGACCATCCCCGACCCCGACGAGGCGGAGGCTCTGCTCACCGTCCTCGGGGAAACCGGCGCCACGGCATGGCTGAGCTACACCGTCGCCGACGGCCGGACCCGCTCCGGCACGCCCCTCCCGGAGGCCTTCGCCCTCGCCGCGGCATCCCCGCAGGTCATCGCGGTCGGCGTCAACTGCTGCGACCCGGCAGAGGTGTTGCCCGCCCTGGAAGCGGCCGCGGCCACCACCCGCACACCGCTCCTGGCCTACCCCAACGACGGCTCCGTGTGGGAAGCCGCCACCGCCACCTGGCACACCCCCGAAACCCACTCGGCCTGGCCCGTCGGCGCCTGGCACCGGGCGGGCGCCCGCCTCATCGGCGGCTGCTGCCGCATCGGCCCGGACCGGATCGCGGGCCTGGCCGCGGAATGCCGCCGTCCGAACAGCTGACGACACATCAAGTCCAGTCAGTAGTAGGTGAGTTCCGGTCAAAGACGGCTTCCTCAGGTGTCGCGACAGGTGACAGGTGACACCTGTGCGGGCCACGATGCCCCGACATCGAACGGGGGCTTTGATGAGTGCTGCCGAGACCGAGAACGTCAGCCAGGCCGGACCGGGGGACGAGGGCGGCACCGGACCGGGGGACGTGAGCCACGCCGGACCAGGGGACGAGAGCCGCGCCGGGGACGAACTGGCACTGCGCGTCTTCAGCGGGGAGGAGCGCTGGGGGTGGGAGTTCGTCCAGCCGCCCGAGCTGCCCGCCCACCGGGACGCCGGCAACCCGCCCGTGTACACCGAGCCCTCGGGCGACGAGGTCCGCGCGATGGAAGAGCGGGCCAAGGACAAGAGGAACACCAACGGCTTCGGTTGCATCACCGTCATAGCGGGCGTCGTGGCCTTCATCGCCGGCGGACCGGGCGTGGCGGCGGTCGTCGTGGTCCTCACCATCGCCCTGATGGTGGCCACCTCACCGAAGGCCAGGCTCCGGGCCGCCCGGCGCCGCCTGGAGGCCGCCCGCACACGGGCCCGCGAGGACTACGAGCGGCGCCGTCGCGCCTGGCAGACCCGGATCGACAACCACCGCGCGGAGCAGCTGCGCCACAACGAGAAGCTGGACACCTGGTTCCCGCTCTCCCTCCCCTCCAGACCCAGCCGCATCGACGTCTTCGGCGGCACGGGCCACGGCTGGGCCAGCCTGCTCGCCACGGTCGGCGGCCCGCTCCTCGGCGGCGGCCAGTCGGTCGTCGTCCTGGACCTCACCCAGCAGGCGGTGGCGCTGGAACTGGCCGGACTCGCCGCACGGCGCGACATCACCGTCGCCCACGTGCCCATGCCCGGAGCGCTGCTCGACCTCGATCTGAGCGAGGAGTTCACTCCCGAGGAGCTGGCCGAATCGCTGGCGGAAGCGCTGGGCACCATGCGCCCGCCCGGCGCGGACGTCGATCTCCACACCATCGACGTGGACGTGCTGCAGACCGTCGCCGAACTGCTCGAAGGTCCGGTGACCTTCGCCCGTCTCGCCGCCGGCCTGCGCGTCCTGCTCCGGGTCTACGACGCCGCCCCGGAGGGACCGGGCGCGCTCAGCCCCGCCGAGGTCGAGTCGATCACCCGGGCCATCGACCTCGTGGGCCAGGGAGAACGCGTCCAGAACGAGCTCCGCTACGTACGGGCCCAGACCGAACTGCTCACCAAGGCCGAGCCGGTCGCCGCCCCCGACGCCCGCGCGGCGGACTGGTGGCGGCCCGGCGGCCTGACCATCCTCACGACCGAGGACATCGTCCGCCGCCGCAAGGACCTGACGGACCGCTTCGTCTTCTTCCGGCTGCTCCACGCACTGCGCAAGCGCGCCGTGGCCCCCGGAACCGGCACCCTCGTCATCGCCGGAGCGGACCACCTCGGCCTGGAGGCACTGGAATCCATGGCGCGCCAGGCACGCAGCGCGGGAGTCCGGCTCGTCTTCCTCCTGGAACACCTGCGGGAGGCCGCCGTCCAGGTCGCCGGCGGATCGGACAGCGCGACCGTGTTCATGCGGATGGGCAACGGCGAGGAGGCCAAGGCGGCCGCGCAGTTCATCGGGCAGGAGCACAAGTTCCTCGTGAACCAGCTGACCCGGCAGGTCGGCGAAACCCTCACGGAGGGCCGCGGCAGCAGCTACACCTACCAGCGCGGCGTCTCCGACACCGAGGGCTTCAACAGCGGAGGCTCCTCCGGCTGGAGCGGCCTCACCGGCAACTCAAGCCGGAGCTGGGGCACTTCGCGCTCCGTCGGCACCTCCCTGTCCCGCAGCTGGCAGGACTCCACCAACACCTCCACCGCCCGGTCGACCACGACCGGCGAGAACCTCAGCCGCGTCTACGAGCTCACGGTCGAGCCCACCCAGCTGCAAGCCTTGCCGGTGACCGGACTGGTACTCGTCGAGGCGGGCCCAGGCGGCCGCCGCGTGGTCTTCGGGGACTGCAACCCGGCCATCAACCTCTGGCCCCGGCTGTCCGCCCGGCCCCGCCCGAGCCTGCCGTGACCCGGGCCGAGACCCCTGGCGGCTCCGTCCCCGGCGACGCCGTCCCCGGCGACGCCGTCCCCGCAGACGCCGTCCCGGGCGGACCCGCCGTCCCGGGCGGACCCGCCGTCCCGGGCGGACCCGCCGTCCCGGGCGGACCCGCCGTCCCGGGCGGACCCGCCGTCCCGGGCGGACTCGCCGTCCCGGGCGGACTCGCCGTCCCGGGCGGACTCGCCGTCCCGGGCGGACCCGCCGTCTCGGCCGGACCCGCGGGACCGGCCGGACCCGCGGGATCGGCCGGATCGGCGGCACTGGCCGCGTACCGCTTCCACCGCCTGCTCACCGTGCCCCGCCGCCCCGACGACCCGAGCGCGGAGGACCGTACGGCCGCCCAGCTCGCCGCGGCCGTCACCGCGGCCCACGCCGTGCTCGGCCACCGGGGGGAGGAGGGCCGCCCGACCGGGTTCGCCGCGGCCTGGATACGCCCCGGCCCGCACCGGCCGATGCACTTCCTCGTGGGCGGCGCCCCCTTCTTCCCGCCCGCCGGGGAGGAACCGCGCGGCCCGGCGGCCCGCCCGCTCGGCTACCCGCCGGGCGCCACGGCCCGGGACGTGCCGCCCGGCGAGGTCGCCGCCCTGCTGGACCGGATGCCGTACTGGCTGCCCTGCCTCGGCTCCCACGACACGCTGCGCATGGGCGACGACGAACGCGCCCTCCCCACGGAACGCCGCGGCTCCTTCGACGACGCCGTAGCCCACCTCCCGGACGCCTTCGCCTGGCTGGTCCTGGCCGAACCCCTGCCGTACGAGCGGCTGGAGCAGGAGCGCGCCGCACTGGCCGTACACCTGCCGCGGCTGCGCCAGCGCGAGAACTCCGCGGCGGACCGGGTGGCGGCCGAACGGGCCGAGGCCCGCTACCGCGAGCTGACGCGCGCCCTCGCCACCGGGATGTGGACCGTACGCGTCCTGGTCGGCGCCGCCCGCCCCGAGTCGGCGCTCGCCTCGGCGGCACTGCTGTGCGGCTCGGGCGACCTCGACGACCTGCCGTACGTCCTCGTACCGACGCGGCGGCCGGTACCGCTGGCCGAGGCACTGGCCGAAGTGGGAACGGTGGCAACGGCAGGGGCGGTGGGAGCGGCAGGATCGGCAGGAGCGGCAGGCGGCGGGCTGCCGGGAAGCTCGCCCTTCATCGCCCCCGCCGAACTGGTCGCCGCGCTCGCCCGGCCCCCGGAGCGGGAACTGCCAGGCATCCGCACGGTGGCCCCCAACCGCTTCGACGTCACGGCCGACGACACGGACGACGGCTTCGAAGGCACCGGGCGCTCCGACGGCTTCCTCATCGGCGACATCCTCGACGAGTCGCTGTCCGCCGCCGACCGGCTCCACGTCTCGCGCTCCACGCTCAACCGGCACGCCTTCGTCTGCGGCGCCACCGGCTCCGGCAAGTCCCAGACCGTACGCAGCCTGCTCACCGCCCTGTCCACGCACGAGCGGCCCATCCCGTGGCTCGCGATCGAGCCGGCCAAGGCCGAGTACGCCCGCATGGCCGGCCGCCTCGCCGCGGCGGGTGGACCGGCCGCCGCGCGCCGGGTCACCGTCATCCGGCCGGGGGACGTGGACGTGCCGCCCGCATCCCTCAACCCGCTGGAACCGGAGCCCGGTTTCCCGCTCCAGAGCCATGTGGACCTCGTACGGAACCTGTTCCTGGCCGCCTTCGAGGCTGAAGAACCGTTCCCGCAGGTGCTGGCCCGGGCCCTCTCCCAGTGCTACACGGACGCCGGCTGGGACCTGGTCACCGGCGAGCCCCGCCCCGCCCACAAACCGAAGTTCGCACTGGGCGAGCCCGACGCACCCCGGTCGGCGGTCTACCCCACACTCGGCGCACTCCAGGCGACGGCCCGGCGGGTCGTCGAGATGATCGGCTACGGCAAGGAGATCACCGCCAACGTCCGGGGCTTCGTGGACGTCCGCATGGGATCGCTGCGGGAGGGCACCCCGGGCCGGTTCTTCGAGGGCGGCCACCCGATGGACATCGCCGCACTGCTCTCCGGCAACGTGGTCCTCGAACTCGAAACGATCACGCACGACCAGGACAAGGCGTTCCTCATCGGAGCCGTCCTCATCCGCATCGTCGAACACCTGCGGGTCCACCACGGCGCGGGCGGGGTGCCGCTGCGCCACGTCCTCGTCGTGGAGGAGGCGCACCGGCTGCTGAAGAACGTCGAGGAGGGCCCGGCCGCCGCCGCCGTCGAGCTCTTCGCCTCGCTCCTCGCGGAGATCCGCGCGTACGGCGAAGGCGTCGTCATCGTCGAGCAGATCCCCAGCAAGATCCTCCCCGACGTCGTCAAGAACAGCGCGCTGAAGATCATGCACCGGCTCCCGGCCGAGGACGACCGCCGGGCCGTCGGCGCCACGATGAACCTCCAGCCGGAACAGAGCGAGAACGTCGTCGCCCTGCCACCGGGACGCGCCGCCGTGGCGTCCGACGGCATGGACCGTCCCGTCCTCATCTCGGTCCCGCACGGGGAACACGACGAGAACACCAAGGACGCGTCGGCCGACCCCCCGCTCCTGGCCGGCCGCAGCCCGCTGTGCGGCGCCTCCTGCCACGGCCGGCCGTGCACCCTGCGCACGATGAACGACTCCCACCACCGCTCCCTGCGACCGCTCCAGCTGATCTGGGTGGAAGCGGCCGCCGCCGCCCAGGCGATGGGCAAGGTCGCCCCGGCGCCGGCCAGGAGCGTACGGACGGAGCTGCGGGCGCTCGAACCGCGCGACCTGGAATGCACCCTCGTGTACGCGGTGGAACGCGCCGTCGCCGCGCGCGAGGCCCTGATGCGCGACGAGGTCGACCCGGCGGACTTCGCGGCCCGCCTGCACACCGTCCTCTCCTCGGCCCTGGCCGGGACGGAGCCACCGCCCGTGGACCGGCGCCGCCTCACGTACGCCAACTTCCGCTTCCGGGACGTCCTGGACGCCATCCTCGAGGCCCGCCGCGCCACCCCGGACGGACCGCACACCTATACGGAGGCCCAGACGGCCGACTGGGCATCCCGCGGCCTCCTCCTGACCGGCACCTCGGGCGCCGACCACCGCCTCCAGGTGCGGGCCCTGCCCGGATACGGGCCGGGGAAGGTCCACGCCCGGATCGGCGACGTGGAACGCAGCGGCCTGCGCGACGCGGTGGCGGCGGTCACGGGAGGCACGACGGAGGAACACATCAGACGAGCCTTCGCCCTGGCCTGCGCACCGGGTCCGCGGCTGCGCGCGGTGGTGGCGGAGACGGCGAAGCGGGCGGCGCAGGTCTGCGCCGGGGGAACGGGGACCAGCCGATGAGCGGACTCGAAAGCGATACGTCGGACGCACCCCCGGAGCCGGAGCTGGACCGACCGGCCGACTCGGAGGAGGCGGAGGGCGGGGAGGGGACGGGCGGATCCGAGAAGGGCTCGGAGGCGTCGCAGGAGGGCGAGGAGGAGGATCGGGACAAGCCCACGGACGGCGACGAACCGGAGGACCGGCCGGAGCCGGACGGGAAGGAACCCCTCCCGTCCACGGCCGAAACCGAGACGGACGGCGATCCGCCCAAGGAGGCGCCGGCCCCGACGGACGACGACGGCGACGGCGAGGGCGGCGACGACGGCGGCGATGAAGACGGCGGCGGCCGGCCGGAGCAGCCGGAGAACAGCGACGGCGATGAGGGCGACGACGAGCAGTCGAAGCAGCCGGACGGCGACGACGGCGACGACGGCGATGACGGTGACGATGGCGACGACGGCCGGTCCGATCCGCCCAAGGACGGGCAGGGCGACAACCCGCCCGGTCCGCCGGGCGGTGCGAAGGGCGGGGAGCAGCGGCCCGGGCCCCCGTCGGGTGAGGAGGGTGGCAATGGACCCGGGTCGTCGGACGGTGGGCAGGCGGGGAAGGCCGGGGAGCGGACCGGGCAGCGAGGCGGTGGGGAGGGCGGCGGAGACTCGCCCGGGCAGCGGGACGGTGGGGAGCGTGGTGATCCGCCCGGCCCGAAGCCGGCGTCCCGGGGTGAGGCCGGCTCCGACTCCGCAGGCGCGGCGTCGAACCCCGAGGCCGCGTCCCCGCCCGGGTCGAGGCCCGAACGAGGTGCCGAGGGAGGCCCAGAGGGAGGCCCAGAGGGAGGCGCCGAGAGAGGGCCCGAGAGAGGGGCGGCGCAGGGCGGCGCGGAAGGGGCGCCCGGACAGGGCCGGCAGCCGCTGGACGGCCGCTCCGAGCCCGCCGCGACCCCGACCGCCGACTCCGCACGCCCGGAGGCCGCGGGTACGGCGGACCGGCCTGCTCCGGCCGCGTACCCCGAGCAGCCCGCACCGGCCGGCGCACCCCGCGCCGACGGGCAGCCGGACCGCCCGGCACAGTCGTCTCCCGAGCCGGGGCAGCGCGACGGTCAGACACCGGCCGACGGAACCGACGACCCCGGGTCGGCCGGGACATCCGGCGGCGAGCTGGGCAACGCGAGCGACGAACTCGGCGCGGCCATAACCCAGATGGCGGAGGGAGCGGTTCAGGTCACGGAGGCCGTGGCCGACGCCGTCGTGGGCCTGGCCGCCCAAGCCACGAACGCCGCGGGCGAGGCCTCCGCGAGCGCGTCCTTCGACGCCCGGGCCGCGGCCGTCCGTGCCGAAGCGACGGGCGAGCGCGCGCCGGACGCGAGGCCGGACACGGGAGCGCCCACCGACACCTCCCGGCCGGAGGACGACTGGGAGGACGGCGACCCTCTGCCGGACCAGGAGGCGGATCCGGACCAGCCGGGGGCGCCCGAGCCCCGCCCCAACCCCTGGCTCACCCGCGACAATCCGGCACCGGAAACCCAGCCGGACGGCGGCGGCGCCCGGACACACCCGGACGGCCCGGACGCCCCTGACAACGGCCCCGACGACGACCCCGACGAGGGCTCCGCAGCGTCAGACGCCCCCGACAACGGCCCCGACAACGACCCGGACGACGGCTCCGCCGCGGCGGACGCCCCCAACAACGGCGACGGCACCCCCGACGAGAACCCCTGGAGCCAGTTCTTCACCCCCCGGCCCACCGATGCCCCACCGCCGCAGGACAGGCGCAGCGACGACGGTCCTGATGTCGAAGGCAAGGAGCTGAAGATCCGCGGGCTCGAGCTCGAACCCGACGTGGACCGCATGCGCGCGGCCAACATGGCCAAGGCCGTGGAGGCCCAACAGGACTACGAGGCCTCGCGGGAGGCCCAGCGCCAGGAGGAACCGGAGCAGTCCCGCGAGCAACGCCCCGAAACGGGCCCGCGACCGGACACGTCCTGGATGAAGGCCGCAACAGCCGGCCTCGCGAACGTCTCGGAACTGGCCGCAGCCGCCGACGCGAACCGGTCTCGCAGGGTGCCGAACGTAACGCCCGAGATGACACAGAGCCTGCGACAGAACCTGGAACAGCGCCGGGGACGCGGCCTGGGCAAGGACATGGGGCTTTGAGCGCAGAGGGGAGGAGGAACCGGTCATGAGCCAAGACGCCCAGGAAGCAGACGACTCAGCGAAAGGGCAACCCCCGGTCGACGACGACGAGGGGGTCGCCACGGACGGGGACGGACTGGAAGAGGACGACAGGGACGCACAGGACAAGACGGCCGGCACGGAGGATGACGAGGACGACGACGGCGACGCCCAGGATTCCGACGACGAAGCCGACGAAGCCGACGAAGCCGACGAGGCCGACGACGCGGACAAGGAAGACGAGCACGCGTCGCAGGAGGTCTCCCAAGGAGCGACGGACGGCGATCCCGACACGCAGGATTCGACGCTCGATGCGCCGACAGGTGACGGGCCTGCGGATCCGACTCCCGAGGCCACGCCGATCGCCGCCACGGACCAGGGCCCGCTGCCCGGGTCTGGTCCCGAGGCTGGAGTCAGCGAGGGGGCGGCAACGGAAGGACAGGAAGCGCAGGACTCTGAAGCGATCGCGGAGGGGACGGACGCACAGTCGACCGATCCCGACGGTGACGCGGGCACGATGGGAGACAGCTCCGACGGCAACGCCTCCGCGACGGACACCCTCACCGAACCGTCCGGCGACCGGGCGGCCCCGAACGACGCGGACGACTCAGAGCGTCTGACCGCATTCGTCGATCGCCCAGCGCTTCCAGACCCCCCTGAGGACCCGGAGGAAGCGCCGGTACCGGAGGGTTACGGCACGCCGCTCGATCGCGCTGACGGAACCCGGGTTCCGTCGTTCGACGAGGGACTTGGGCGTGAGCAGATGAAGCAGGGGAGAATCGGTGACTGCGCTGTCATCGCGGTGCTCGGTGCCGTGGCCAGTGAAAGGCCGGAGGCGCTCCGTGAAGGGTTGAGGGAGACCGAGGACGGCAACTACGAGGTGTCGTTGCACGAGGCGAGGCCCAAGGCCGGGGGTGACGGATTCGAACCCACGGGCCGCCGGACGGTACTGACCTTGACTCCCGATCTCCCGGTATTCGACCACTCCCCGCATAAGCCGGCCTACGCGGATTCCACGCACACCGGCGTCGCATGTGGACCGATCTACGAGAAGGCGCTCGCGGGAATCGACCAGACTTGGGGGCCGGAACGCAGGGATGAGTGGGCGCAAAGCATCGGTAGCGATGGAGAGTTGCCCGAAGGCTATGCTCGGCTCGCCGAGGGCACCGTGGCCTGGGAGCAAGCGGAGATGCTGACTCAACTCACTGGTGAGCCCTCCCTGCTCGTGGACCACCCCCAGGGCGAGCAGTTGATGAGCGACATCCGGGAACGACTCGTCGATGGAAAGCCCGTCATCGTCAGTACCCGCCTGGAATCGGACTTCGCCAATGCCCCACTGCCCAAGGACCTCCAGGGGGGCCATGCGTACGAGGTGACCGAAGTGGACGACCAGGGAAGGGTCCACCTCCACAATCCCTGGCAGACACTGCACCCGGAGCCTTTGACACAGAAAGAGTTCAGGACGTTCACAGACCCGACCTACATCACTCTGGAGTGACGACGTGACCACTGAGATCTGGCTCAGGCGCGGAATCCCGCACCAAGAGGACTTCGCCTTCTTCGGAGTCATCCACGTGGATGCCCGGCCCGACCACCCCCTGACGGTCCGACTGGGCGTGAACGCCGACGAGGAGCGCCGCTACACCCTCGAACCGGGCGACACCTTCCCCGTCCGGGACGAACTCTGGACGCTCGACCGGGTCGTGGACCCTTCCGGGGACTGGCGGGTCGTCATCCGCAAGGTTGAAGACCAGACCGACTAGGCACATCAGCGCGCGAGCGGCACGCACCGGAGGGGGAGCAGGAGTGAGTGGCGAGGAGTTGGCCCGGGCGGTGTTCGGGGGGCGGGAGCGGTGGGGGTGGGAGTTTGTTGTGCCTGAGCCGCCCGTCGCGCATCCGGAGAGTGGGCGTCCGCCCGTGTGGGTCGAGCCGTATTTCGGGGAGTTGGCCGAGCTGGCCAACCGGCGCGAGATGCGGCTGAGCGGGGCCCAGAGCGTGGGGGTGGTGCTGGCGATCCTCGCTCTCGGGGCGATCACGGTCGGCCTGATCCCCGCCGTCGTGCTGGCCGTCGTGTTCGTGGTCGTCGTGCTGGTCACCAATCCGGCGCGGCAGCACGACCGGGCGCGGCACCGGGCCGCCCTGGAGCGGCAGCGGCAGTGGGAGGCGCACGAGCAGCGGGTGGCGGCCTGGCAGCGGATCCTGCACGAGCACTGGCAGGCCCAGCTCCGCCGGGCGGCCACCGCCGACACCTGGTTTCCGCTCGTGCTCACCTCGGGCCCCGACCGGATCGACGTCGTCGGCGGCACCGGCGACGGGTGGGCCAGCCTGCTGGCCACCGCCGGGGGGCCGGTGCTCGCCGGCGGGCAGGCGCTCCTGGTCGTCGACATGACGGAGCAGGCCGTCGCGCTCGAGCTGGCGGGCCTCGCCGCGCAGCAGGGGGTCCCCGTACGGCATGTGCAGTTCCCTGCGGCCTCGCTCCTCACCGATCTCGGCGCCGAGTCCGGACCCGATGACCTGGCCGAGTCCCTCGCCGGGGCGCTCGCCACCATGCGGCCGCCCGGGACCGACACCGATCTGCACACCGTGGACGTGACGCTGATCCGCACCGTGGCGCGGCGCCTGGACCCGCCGCTCACCTACGGCCGGCTCGCCGCCGGCCTGGCCGTGCTGCTGCGGCTGTACGAACCGGCGGCCGACGGCTCGGGCCCGCTGGCACCCCACGAGGTCGCCCGGCTCACCGAAGCCGTCGACTCGGTGGGCCAGGGAGAACGACGGCAGAACGAACTGCATTACGTGAAGGACCAGTTGGAGTCGCTGGCCGCAGCGGAGCAGGGTGTCGCGGGGGACCGGCCGGCCGCCGGGTGGTGGAGTCCGGGGGCCCTTACGGTGCTCGCCACCGACGGCCTCGGCCCCCGCCTCAAGGACCTCGCCGACCGCGTCATGTTCTTCCGGCTGATCCACGCCCTGCGCACCCGTACCTTCCCGCCCGGCACGGGCACCCTCGTCGTCGCGGGCGCCGACCACATGGGGCGGGACGCCCTCGAAGCGCTGGCCCGGCACGCCCGCAACGCCCGGGTCCGCCTGGTGCTGATCCTGGAGCACTTCCGTGAGGGGAACCTGCACCTCGCGGGCGGCTCAAGCAGCGCGACCGTGTTCATGCGCATGGGCAACGGCGAGGAGGCCAAGGCGGCCGCGGAGTTCATCGGGCGCCAGCACACCTTCATCGTCAACCAGTTGACGCGGCAGGTCGGCGAGACCCTGACGACGGGCCGCGGCAGCAGCTACGGCGAACAGTTCGGCGAGTCCTCCTCCTTCACCTCGGGCGGCCTGAAGCAGGGCTCCTCCAGTACGTCCGGGACCTCGCTCTCCCGCAGCTGGCAGGAGAGCGTGAACGCCTCGACGGCCACCTCGACCACGACCGGCGAAACGAACTCCCGGCTGTACGAGTTCACGGTCGAGCCCACGCAGTTGCAGGCCCTGCCCCCGACCGGCCTCGTCCTGGTGGAGGCCGCGCCCGGCGGCCGGCGGGTCGTCTTCGGTGACTGCAATCCGGGGATCGGCCTCATGTCCCGGGTCTCCCCGCAGCCGCGCTGAGCCGCAGGCCCCGGAGCCGCGCCGATTCCGAGGCCTGCCGCGCGGCCCCTACCGCTCGCAGCCGACCCCGTCGCCGTCGCGGTCGAGGTGCCGGCCGTAGCCCGGGTCGCCGCGGCGGATGGGGGCCGCTCCGGCGGCCCGTACGGCGGCGCAGTTCCGGTAGGAGACGCTGCCGCCCCCGTCCGTCGAGCCCGTCGAACCCCCGTCGTCCTCGGGTGTGGGATCGGGCGCGGGGTCGGGCGCGGGCGCCGTCGTCGGGGGGCGGCGCAGGTTCGTGTCCGTCGTCGCGGGGCACCCGGTGCCCGGCGCCACCAGGTGCACGGTCGTGGCGGCGCCCTGCGCGCCGAGCGCGATGCCGGGCCGGAAGCTCTGGAAGCAGACGAGCCACGGGCCGTGGGCGGCGGGGAGTTCGACGTCTCGGTAGGCGCTGAGCGCCTGCAGCTCGCCGGTGATCAGATCCTCCACCGTCTTCTCCGCCTGCTCGAAGGGCTTGCCCACGACGTCGGGCATCAGCGGGTCGGCGACCGGGGCGGGCGGCGCGGTCGTGGCCGGGGGAGGGGTCGGGCTCGGACTCGCCGCGCTCGGGCTCGCGGAGGCCGCGGCCACCGCTCCGGCCTTGGCGTCGGCCGCCGGCTCCTCCGGTGAATCCGACAGCAGCGGTATGAGGAACCAGACGCCGGACAGCACGGTCGCGACGATCTTCTGCGGCTGCTGCCAGCGGCTCGCCCAGGCGAGCGCGATGCCCACGGGCGGCAGTACGACCAGGGCGGTGATGATCAGGGCGGGGTGCTGCCACCAGCGCCGGACGGGCGCGGGTGCGGGGGCGTACGGGTACGGCGGCTGGTACACGGCTCTCCTGAAGGTTGGACTGAGGCGGGGACTGAGGGGCTGGAGCTGAGGCGGGGACTGTGGCTGGAATTGAGGCTGAATGGGGTGAAGGTCGCGCAGCTTAGCCAGGATGTTGAAGATCGAACCTGTTTTCGCCGAAATCCGTTGGCCCGAGCGCGAGCCGAGCGTCATGCTGAAGCGCATGTTCCTCACCATCACCACCACCGGCACCGCCGAGAATCCGGCGACTGACCTGGGCTTTCTCCTGCACAAGCACCCCGACCGGGTCCGGGTCGAGAACCAGTCCCATGGCACCGCCCACGTGTTCTACCCCGAGGCCACGGCCCAGCGGTGCACGGCGGCGCTGATGCTGGAGGTGGATCCCGTCGCGCTCGTGCGGCGCGGGCAGGGGAAGGGGCGGGGCGGTGCGCCCGACGCGGCGCTCGCGCAGTACGTCAACGACCGGCCGTACGCGGCCTCCTCGCTGCTCGCCGTCGCGCTGAGCGGGGTGTTCCGTACCGCCCTCAAGGGGCAGTGCGCCCTGCGGCCCGAACTACCGGACCAGGCAAGGCCGTTGCGCGTGGAGATCCCCGTACTGCCCGCGCGCGGCGGGGCGGCGCTCGTGCACCGGCTGTTCGACCCGCTCGGCTGGGACCTCGTACGGGCCGAACCGATCGCGCTCGACGCACGGTTCCCCGAGTGGGGCGACTCCCGGTACGTACGGCTCGTGCTCGAAGGGGAGCTGCGGCTCGCCGACGCGCTGCGCCAGCTGTACGTGCTGCTGCCCGTGCTCGACGACGCCAAGCACTACTGGATCGCCCCCGACGAGGTCGACAAGCTGCTGCGCGCCGGAGACGGCTGGCTGGCCGCGCACCCCGAGAACGGCCTGATCAGCTCCCGCTACCTGGCCCGCCACAAGCGGCTGACCCAGGACGCCCTCGAGCGCCTGGAGCTGGTGCGGCTCGCCGAGGCCGACGGCAGCGAGGTCGAGGAGCTCGACAACGCCGTCGACGAGTCGCGCGATACGGAGGAGCGGCCGGTTCCGCTCGCCGTGCGGCGGCGGGAAGCGATCCTCGCCGCCCTGCGCGGCGCGGGCGCCCAGCGCGTGCTGGACCTCGGCTGCGGCCAGGGGCAGCTGGTCCAGGCGCTGCTCAAGGACCCCGCGTACACCGAGGTCGTCGGCATGGACGTGTCCGTGCGGGCCCTGAACCTCGCGGCCAAGCGGCTGCGGCTGGAGCGGATGGGCGAGCGGCAGAGCGCGCGCGTCCGGCTGGTCCAGGGCTCGCTCGCCTACACCGACAAGCGGCTGACCGGCTACGACGCGGCCGTGCTCAGCGAGGTCATCGAGCACCTGGACCCGGAGCGGCTGCCCGCGCTGGAGTACGCGGTGTTCGGTTCGGCCCGACCCCGCACGGTCCTCGTGACCACCCCGAACGTCGAGTACAACGTCCGCTGGGAGTCCCTGCCCGCCGGGCACGTCCGGCACGGCGACCACCGGTTCGAGTGGACCCGCGAGGAGTTCCGCGCCTGGGCCGGATCCGTCGCCGAACGGTACGGGTACGGCGTCGCGTTCGAGCCCGTCGGAGACGACGACCCCGAGGTGGGGCCGCCGACCCAGATGGCCGTCTTCACCACCGCCGAATCCGGCACCACCGCCGACATCACCACCACCGACACCGACACCCCGAAGGAGGGCGAGGCAGCATGACCGACACCGACACCGACACCGACACCGACACCGACACCGACACCGAGACCCACCGCACCCGCGTACTTCCCGTCACCGACCTGTCCCTCGTCGTCCTCATCGGGGCCACCGGATCGGGCAAGTCCACCTTCGCCCGCAGGCACTTCAAACCGACCGAGGTCATCTCCTCCGACTACTGCCGCGGCCTCGTCGCCGACGACGAGAACGACCAGAGCGCCAGCAAGGCCGCCTTCGAGGTCCTGCACTACATCGCCGGCAAGCGGCTGGAGGCCGGCCGGCTGACCGTCGTCGACGCCACCAGCGTGCAGGCCGAGGCCCGCAGGCAGCTCGTCGAACTCGCCCGCCGGCACGACGTCCTGCCCATCGCCATCGTCCTCGACCTGCCCGAGGACGTCTGCGCCGAGCGCAACGCGGCCCGCCCCGACCGCGCCGGCCTGCCGCGCGCGGTCATCCAGCGCCACCGCCGCGACCTGCGGCGCTCGCTGCGCGGACTGGAGCGCGAGGGCTTCCGCAAGGTGCACGTGCTGCGCTCCGTCGAAGAGGTGGAGTCGGCCGAGGTCGTCCTGGAGAAGCGCTTCAACGACCTCACCCACCTCACCGGCCCCTTCGACATCATCGGTGACGTCCACGGCTGCTCCTCCGAGCTGGAGACCCTGCTCGCCAAGCTCGGATACGAGGACGGGATCCACCCAGAGGGGCGCACCGCCGTCTTCGTCGGCGACCTCGTCGACCGCGGCCCCGACAGCCCCGGCGTGCTGCGCCGCGTCATGGGCATGGTCAAGTCCGGCAACGCCCTGTGCGTGCCCGGGAACCACGAGAACAAGCTCGGCCGTTTCCTCAAGGGCTCCAAGGTCCAGCGGACCCACGGCCTCGCCGAGACGATCGAGCAGCTGGAGGGGGAGCCGGAGGAGTTCGTCCAGGAGGTACGGGAGTTCATCCGCGGCCTCGTCAGCCACTACGTCCTCGACGGCGGCCGGCTGGTGGTCTGCCACGCCGGGCTGCCCGAGAAGTACCACGGCCGCACCTCCGGCCGGGTCCGCTCGCACGCCTTGTACGGGGACACCACCGGCGAGACCGACGAGTTCGGCCTGCCCGTGCGCTACCCGTGGGCCGAGGACTACCGCGGCAAGGCCGTCGTGGTCTACGGACACACCCCGGTCCCGAACACCTCCTGGATCAACAACACCATCTGCCTCGACACCGGAGCCGTGTTCGGCGGGAAGATGACCGCCCTGCGCTGGCCCGAGCGCGAACTGGTCGACGTGCCGGCCGAGAAGGTCTGGTACGAGCCGGTCAAGCCGCTCGCCACCGACGTGCCGGGCGGCCACGAAGGCCGTCCGCTGGACCTGGCCGACGTGCACGGGCGACGGATCGTGGAGACCCGGCACCTGGGCAATGTCACCGTGCGCGAGGAGAACGCGGCGGCGGCCCTGGAGGTCATGAGCCGCTTCGCCGTGGACCCCCGCCTCGTCCCCTACCTGCCGCCGACCATGGCGCCCACGGCCACCTCCCGCGAGGGGGCCGGCGGCGGAGCGGCCGACGGGGGCTTCCTGGAGCACCCGGCCGAGGCCTTCGCCCAGTACCGCAAGGACGGCATCGCCCAGGTGGTGTGCGAGGAGAAGCACATGGGCTCCCGCGCCACCGTGCTGCTCTGCAAGGACGCCGACGCGGCCCGCGAGCGCTTCGGCGTGGACGGCCCGACCGGCTCCGTCTACACCCGCACCGGCCGGCCGTTCTTCAAGGAGCCCGAGGTCACCGAGGAGGTCCTCACCCGGCTCCGCACGGCCGTCACCGACGCCGGGCTCTGGGAGGAACTGGCCACCGACTGGCTGCTGATCGACGGAGAACTGCTGCCCTGGTCCCTGAAGTCGGGCGGCCTGCTGCGCAGCCAGTACGCCGCCGTCGGCGCGGCCTCGGGCGCGGTCTTCCCGGACGCGATCGCCGCGCTGGAGGCGGCCTCCGCCCGGGGCGTCGACACCGGCGCCCTGCTGGAGCGCCAGCGCGGCCGGGCCTCCGACGCGGAAGCCTTCACCGAGGCCTACCGGCGCTACTGCTGGCCCACCGACGGGCTGGACGGCGTACGGTTCGCGCCCTTCCAGCTGCTGGCGGCGGCCGGGCGGTCGCTGGCCGCGGTGCCCCACGACGAGCAGCTGTTCTGGCTGGACCGGCTGGTCGCGGCCGACGAGGCGGCGGGCACCGGGCTGCTGCGCCGCACCGGCCGGATCCTGGTGGACACGGCGGACGAGGACTCCGTACGGGCAGGCACCGAGTGGTGGCTGGAGCTGACGGCGGCCGGCGGCGAGGGCATGGTCGTCAAGCCGCTCCAGGCCTACGCCCGGGACGGCAAGGGCCGCCTGGTCCAGCCGGGGGTCAAGGTCCGCGGGCGCGAGTACCTGCGGATCATCTACGGTCCGGAGTACACCCGCCCCGACCACCTCGAGCGGCTGCGCGAACGCTTCCTCGGGCACAAGCGCTCGCTGGCCCTGCGCGAGTACGCGCTCGGGCTGGAGGCACTGGACCGGCTGGCGGCCGGCGAGCCGCTGTGGCGGGTCCACGAGGCCGTCTTCGCGGTGCTCGCCTTGGAGTCGGAGCCGGTCGACCCGCGCCTGTGACGCCGTACCGTCGAATGGGCGCGTAAAGCCGAGGCCCCCGTACGGCCGCGAATTAGGTCGTATGGGGGAACTTTCGCGGAGAACGCCGGGAAAACCACCGGCGGGATCGTTCATCCAGGGCAGCGGACTGTCCGCGACCCTGGAAGGACGGAACATCACCTATGAAGATGACCGCGCGCGGAAGCTTTGCGGCGCTCTTGACCTGTATGGCGGCGGCCGGCGCGGCCACCCCGGCCGCGGCCTCGTCGGTCCCGGTCGGAGTCCCGCTGGAGGCCGTGGAGACCACGCTGGGCGTGGACGCCCCCCGCGTGGGAACCGGGGTGCCGGTGCCGGTCGTCGGAGCGCCCGAGGCGCCCCGCTTCCACCGCGGGGACATGCTCCCGACCCCGCTGCTCCCCGCGGTACCGATCGCCACCGAGCTCGGCAACACCCTCGTCACCTCTCCGGTGCCGAACCTGCTGGGCGAGCCGGCGACCGACGGCGAGGGCTCCCTGGACGCCCCGGCCACCACGATGCGCGCCCGGACCCCGGGGGCGGTCGTCGGCTCCCCGCTGACGATGCCCGACGGCTCCAACTTCGGTCTGCCGAACCTGACCGCGCCCAAGCTGGGACTGAGCGCCCCGGAGCTCGTGGGCACCCCGGCGGCGATTCTCGGTCTGGGCACCCCCCGCTGAGCAGACGCCACGTCAAAAGGCCGTCCGGTCTGGGAACGTGTACGGCATGGGATTCCATGTCGACTCCGAGACCGGGCGGCTGCGCCGCGTCATCCTCCACCGGCCCGACCTGGAGCTGAAGCGGCTCACACCGAGCAACAAGGACGCGCTCCTCTTCGACGACGTGCTGTGGGTGCGCCGGGCCCGCCAGGAGCACGACGGCTTCGCGGACGTGCTGCGCGACCGGGGCGTGGCGGTGCACCTCTTCGGCGACCTGCTGTGCGAGTCGCTCGACATCCCGGAGGCGAGACACCTCGTCCTGGACCGGGTGTTCGACGAGAAGGAGTATGGGCCGCTCGCCACCGACCACCTCAGGGCGGCCTTCGACGCGCTGGGTTCGGCCGACCTGGCCGAGGCGCTGGTCGGCGGGATGACCAAGCGGGAGTTCCTGGAGCGGCACGCGGAGCCGGTGTCGGTGCGCTTCCACGCCATGGAGCTGGACGACTTCCTGCTGGGGCCGCTGCCCAACCACCTGTTCACCCGGGACACCTCCGCGTGGATCTACGACGGGGTGTCCATCAACGCGATGCGCTGGCCCGCGCGGCAGCGCGAGACGGTCCACTTCGAGGCGATCTACCGGCACCACCCGCTCTTCACCTCCTCGGGCGCCTTCCACTACTGGTCGCAGGGGCAGGCCGACTACCCCTCGACGATCGAGGGCGGTGACGTGCTGGTCATCGGGAACGGCGCGGTGCTCATCGGGATGAGCGAGCGGACCACCCCGCAGGCGGTGGAGATGCTGGCGCGGGGGCTGTTCGCCGCCGGGTCGGCGACCAGCATCGTGGCCCTGGACATGCCGAAGCGGCGGGCGTTCATGCACCTGGACACGGTGATGACGATGGTCGACGCAGATACGTTCACTCAGTACGCGGGGCTCGGCATGCTCCGCTCCTACACGATCGAGCCGGGTGCGGAGCCGCAGGAGCTGAAGGTGACCGACCACGCCCCGGAGCACATGCACCGGGCCATCGCGGCGGCGCTCGGGCTGGACTCGATCCGGGTGCTGACCGCGACGCAGGACGTGCACTCGGCGGAGCGCGAGCAGTGGGACGACGGGTGCAACGTGCTGGCCGTCGAGCCCGGGGTGGTGGTCGCCTACGAGCGGAACGTGACCACCAACACCCATCTGCGCAAGGAGGGCATCGAGGTCATCGAGATCCCCGGCAGCGAGCTGGGCCGGGGGCGGGGCGGGCCGCGCTGCATGAGCTGCCCGGTGGAGCGCGACGGCGTCTGACGGGAGAGGGTGAGGGGGCGGCCGGGCCCGCGCAGCACACGGAACACAGGCGCTGTATATCAATACAGGGGATCGTATAGACTTCCAATATCCCCTGTCACCGTGACGCTGGAGCGACCCCCATGGCCACCGACCTCGCCGGCCGCAGTTTTCTCAAGGAGCTCGACTTCACGGCCGCCGAGTTCCGCGGCCTGATCGAGCTCGCCGCCGAACTCAAGGCCGCCAAGAAGGCGGGCACCGAGCGGCCCCTGCTCCAGGGCCGGAACATCGCGCTGATCTTCGAGAAGACCTCGACGCGCACCCGCTGCGCCTTCGAGGTCGCCGCGGCCGACCAGGGCGCCCGTACGACCTACCTGGACCCCTCGGGCTCGCAGATGGGCCACAAGGAGTCCGTCAAGGACACCGCCCGGGTGCTGGGCCGGATGTTCGACGGGATCGAGTACCGGGGCGACAGTCAGGACACGGTCGAGGAGCTCGCCGCGCACGCCGGGGTCCCCGTCTTCAACGGCCTCACCGACGACTGGCACCCCACGCAGATGCTGGCCGACGTCCTCACCATGACCGAGCACTGCGCCAAGCCGCTGGAGCGCGTCTCCTTCGCCTACCTCGGCGACGCCCGCTTCAACATGGGCAACTCCTACCTCGTGACCGGGGCGCTGCTGGGCATGGACGTACGGATCGTCGCGCCGAAGGCCTTCTGGCCGGCCGGGCCCGTGGTGGACGCGGCCCGCGAGCTCGCCGCGCGCAGCGGCGCCCGCATCACCCTGACCGAGGAGGTCGCCGAGGGCGTGGCCCAGGCCGACTTCGTCATCACCGACATCTGGGTGTCCATGGGCGAGCCCAAGGAGGTCTGGGACGAGCGGATCGCGGCGCTGTCCCCGTACGCGGTGACCATGGACGTGCTGCGGGCCACCGGCAATCCGGACGTGAAGTTCATGCACTGCCTGCCGGCCTTCCACGACCTGGGCACCAAGGTGGCCCGGGAGATCCACGAGCGGCACGGGCTGGAATCGCTGGAGGTGACGGACGAGGTGTTCGAGTCCGCGCACTCCGTCGTCTTCGACGAGGCCGAGAACCGGCTGCACACCATCAAGGCCGTGCTCGTCGCGACGCTCGCGAAGCCGGGCGCCTAGCCGGAAGCCGGGCGTCCAGCCGGAAGCCGGGCGCGTCGGCGCATAGTCATACGCGCGGCGCCCGGCGGGCCGGCAGGGTGAACCACACCGCCTTGCCGTGCGGGGTGGGCCGGTGGCCGCAGGATGAGCTCAGGGTGCGGATCAGCAGCAGTCCGCGGCCGTGCTCCTGCCAGGGGTCGGGGTGGGCGTCGTCCGGGCGGGCCGTCAGATCGCCGGGCGGCTGCGGGTCGCCGTCGTGGACCTCCACCTGGCAGCCGCTCTCCAGCAGCTCCACGACCAGCTCGATCGGGGCGCCGGGGCGGGTGTGCTCGACGGCGTTGGCGACCAGTTCCGCGGTCAGCAGCTCCGCCGTGTCCCTGTCGGCCGGCCCGTCGACCTCGGCCAGCGCGGTGCGGACGAGGGCGCGGGCGATGGGGACGGCAGCCGTCGTATGGGGCAGGGCGATCCGCCAGGCGGACGCGTCGGGCACGGCAGGTCCCTCCGTTCCGTGGGCGCACAGGGGTCGGCACGATGAAATCCTGGTTTCAACCATACGAAGTCGAAATCCGCGACCGTAGGGCACCCCGTCCGAACCGCAAGGGACCACGGCACCGGGTCGACGGGACCTTCGGCACGTGCGACGGGACCGCCCCCCGGAGAAGGTGTCGCGTTTCTGTGACGGCAGTCACGATCCAGTGATACCGTCGATCGTGTGAGCCCCTTCACCGGTTCCACAGAAGCGACCGAACGGTGGCGCCACCTGCGGGTGACCCGGCAGGACGGCGTGGCCACCGTCACCCTCGACCGCCCCGACAAACTCAACGCGCTGACCTTCGGCGCCTACGCCGACCTGCGCGACCTGCTCGCCGAACTGTCCCGCGAACGGTCCGTACGAGCCCTCGTGCTCGGCGGCGAGGGCCGCGGCTTCTGCTCCGGCGGCGACGTGGACGAGATCATCGGCGCCACCCTCGCCATGGACACCGCCCAGCTCCTCGACTTCAACCGGATGACCGGCCAGGTCGTGCGAGCCCTGCGCGAATGCCCCTTCCCGGTGATCGCCGCCGTGCACGGGGTGGCCGCCGGCGCCGGCGCCGTCCTCGCGCTCGCCGCCGACTTCCGGATCGCCGACCCCACCGCCCGCTTCGCCTTCCTCTTCACCCGCGTAGGCCTCTCCGGCGGGGACATGGGCGCCGCCTACCTGCTGCCCCGCGTCGTCGGCCTCGGCCACGCCACCCGGCTGCTCATGCTCGGAGAGCCCGTACGGGCCCCCGAGGCCGAGCGGATCGGCCTGCTCAGCGAGCTCACCGACGAGGGCAAGGCCCACGTACGGGCCGCCGAACTCGCCGCACACCTCGCCGCTGGGCCCGCCCTCGCCTACGCCCAGACCAAGGCGCTGCTCACCGCCGAGCTCGACATGCCGCTCGCCGCGTCCGTGGAGCTGGACGCCAGCACCCAGGCCCTGTTGATGAACGGCCAGGACTACGCCGAGTTCCACGCGGCCTTCACCGGGAAGCGCCCGCCGGAGTGGAAGGGCAGGTAGCCACATGTCCGCGGACGCCATGCGGGTCGCCGTCGTCGGCGGGGGACCGGGCGGGCTGTACTCCGCCGCACTGCTGGCCCGCCAGGGCCACACCGTCGAGGTGTGGGAGCGCAACGCCCCCGACGACACCTTCGGCTTCGGCGTGGTCCTCTCCGACGAGACCCTCGGCGGGATCGAGCAGGCCGACTCCGTGGTGTACGCGGCCCTGAGCGCGGAGTTCGTGCGTTGGGACGACGTGGACATCGTGCACCGGGGACGGCTGCTGACCTCCGGCGGCCACGGTTTCGCCGCCCTCGGGCGGCGTCGGCTCCTGGAGATCCTGCACGAGCGCTGCGCCGGGCTCGGCGTCCGCCTCCGCTTCCGCGCCGAGGCCCCCGACGCCTTCGCCCTGGCCCGCTCCCACGACCTGGTGGTCGCCGCGGACGGGGTGCACAGCGCCACCCGCGAGGCCGGAGCCGGCCACTTCGCGCCGACCCTGACCGGCGGCCGGTGCCGCTACGTCTGGCTCGCCGCCGACTTCGCCTTCGACGCCTTCCGCTTCGAGATCGCGGAGACCGAGCACGGCGTCATGCAGCTGCACGCCTACCCCTATTCGGCCGACGCCTCCACCGTGATCGTCGAGATGCGCGAGGAGGTCTGGCGGTCGGCGGGGTTCGACCTGTGCGACGAGGACGAGTCCGCCGCCCGCTGCGCCAAGATCTTCGGCGAGGCCCTGCGCGGCCGCCCGCTGCACGGCAACCGCTCCGCCTGGACCCGGTTCCGCACCGTCGTCAACGAGCACTGGTCCCACGAGAACGTGGTCCTGCTCGGCGACGCGGCCCACACCGCCCACTTCTCCATCGGTTCCGGCACGAAACTGGCCGTGGAGGACGCCCTCGCCCTCGCCGGGGTGATCGGCACCGAACCCGACGTACCCGCCGCGCTCGCCGCGTACGAGGCGGCCCGGCGCCCGGCGGTCGCCAGCACCCAGCGGGCCGCCGCCGCCAGCATGCGCTGGTTCGAGGAGATCGCCGGATACACCGGCCAGCCCGCCCGGCAGTTCGCCTTCAACCTGCTCACGCGCAGCCGCCGCGTCACCCACGACAACCTGCGCCTGCGCGACGAACGCTTCACCCGGTCCGTGGAACGGGACTTCGGCTGCCCGGACGACCGCACCCCGCCCATGTTCACCCCCTTCACCCTGCGCGGACTGACCCTGCGCAACCGGGTCGTCGTCTCACCCATGGACATGTACTCGGCCCGGGACGGGATCCCCGGCGACTTCCACCTCGTGCACCTGGGCGCGCGGGCCCTGGGCGGGGCCGGCCTGGTCATGACGGAGATGGTGTGCGTCAGCGCCGAGGGCAGGATCACCCCCGGCTGCACCGGCCTCTACACCCAGGAACAGGCCGCCGCCTGGCAGCGGATCACCGACTTCGTGCACACCTCGGCCCCCGGCACCGCACTCGGCGTCCAGCTCGGGCACTCGGGCCGCAAGGGCTCCACCCGGCTGATGTGGGAGGGCATGGACGACCCCCTCCCGGAGGGCAACTGGCCGCTGGCCGCCGCCTCCGCACTGCCCTACCGGCCGGGCCGCTCCGCGGTCCCGCGCGCCCTGACCCGCGGGGACATGGACGCGGTCCGCTCCGAGTTCGCGGCCGCCGCGGTCCGCGCCGCCGACTGCGGCTTCGACCTGCTGGAACTGCACTGCGCCCACGGCTACCTGCTCTCCGGCTTCCTCTCCCCGCTGACCAACCGCCGCACCGACGCCTACGGCGGCAGCCTGGAGAACCGGCTGCGCTTCCCGCTGGAGGTCTTCGACGCGGTCCGCGCCGCATGGCCCGGGGACCGGCCGATGACGGTCCGCCTCTCGGCCACCGACTGGGCGCCCGGCGGCACCTCGCCCGAGGACGCGGTCCGGATCGCGGCCGCCTTCGCCGACCGCGGCGCGGACGCCATCGACGTGTCGACCGGCCAGGTCGTCGCGGACGAGACCCCCGAGTACGGGCGCTCGTACCAGACCCCGTACGCCGACCGGATCCGCAACGCCCTCGGCGTCCCCGTCATCGCCGTCGGCGCCATCTCCTCCTGGGACGACGTGAACTCCCTGCTGCTGGCCGGGCGCGCGGACCTGTGCGCCCTCGGCCGGCCCCACCTCTACGACCCCCACTGGACCCTGCACGCCGCCGCCGACCAGTCCTACGAGGGCCCCGCCGCGCCCTGGCCGCCGCCCTACCGGGCGGGCAGCCGCAAGCCTCCGACGGGCCGAGGCTGAGGCCCGTCCACCGCCCTCAGGCCGGGACGACCTCGGCACGGTCCTCGACCGGGGTGTAGCCCAGGCGCAGGTAGATGCCGTTGCTGGTCGGGTTGGCCAGGTCCGTGAAGAGCAGGACCTCCGAGGCGCCCGCCGCGTACGCCGCTTCGCTCGCCGCGTGCGCGGCCCCGGCGGCGTAGCCGCGGCCGCGGAGCTCCGGCGGGGTGTAGACCGGGCCGACGCGGGCGGCCGAAGCGATCGGGCGGGAGAAGGACGCCAGCGAGACGGGGTTCCCCTCGTGCTCCCACAGCAGGAAGCCGCCGTACGAGATCCGGTCCCGCAGCGCGGCCTCGGAGGCGGGCGCCGGCTGCCCCAGCTCCTCGTCGAAGGCCGTGATCCACTTCCGCAGCAGCGGCAGGTCCTCCCCGGTCGCGCGGCGGGCCCGCCCGGCGGGCGCGGGATCCGGGGCGACCAGGTGGCCCAGCCGGTAGAGCCGGGTCTCCTCGGCCACGCGGGTGGGCCGGCCCCAGGCCAGGGCCAGCGTTTCGGCGTCCGGGCGGCGGGCGTTGAAGCCGTGCAGTCCGGCGAGCAGCGGCTCGGCATCGAGGGAGTCGGCCAGCGCCCGGACCGCCTCCGGGGGCACCGAGCCGAGCTGGAGCGGGTAGGGCGGGGTGCACAGCAGGCCGGCGGAGACGGTGCCGTCGGGCCCGGTCCACCAGCCGAAGAAGGGGTCGGCCGGGCCGAAGGCGTGGACTCCGCGCCGATCCAGCGCGTCCGCCACGGTCAGCAGGAGGGTGTTGGGCACGGGCTGCGCGGCCACGGCCGGGCCCGCCGCGGCCAGATAGGCGGCCAGGTCTGAGGTGAAGGTCCAGGTCATGGCCCATCCTGGCGCGGCGCGGGAGCCCCGCGCACCCGCTTTTCCCGACGGCTGTGCCGCCGGCCGGCCGCCCGGCCACCGCTGCCGCTACGGCTGCGCGAACCGCGCGCCCGTGTCCCGCAGCCGGGTGTGGAGCTCGGCGAAGACCGCCGCCGCGCGGTCGCCCGGCCAGTCCGCCGGGAGCAGTTCGCGCGGCAGGCCCGGATCGGCGTACGGCAGGCGGCGCCAGCTGTCCAGGGCGAGCAGATAGCCGCGGTAGGCCTGCTCCGGTGTCGGGGCGGGGCCCGACTGGAGCGCGCGCAGGGCGGGTTCGTGCAGGTCGAGGAACTGCTCGTGCTGCTTGGCCAGGGCCGCCAGGTCCCACCAGCGGGCCACGGCCTCGGCGGTGGGGGCGAAGCCGAGGTGGGCGCCGGCGAAGAGCTCCACGTACGGGGTCAGGTGCAGCCGCTCCAGCGTGTGCCCCGTCTCCCCGTACAGCCGGGCCGGCGCGATCCACACGCCCGGCGCCACCGAGCCGAAGCCGAGCCGGGCCAGCCGGGAGCGCAGCAGGTGCCGCTTGTGCCGCTCCTGCTCCGGGACGGAGAACACGGCCACCAGCCACTCGTCGGCCGGCCCGGCCCCGCCGCCGGGGCTCGCGTAGATCCGCCGGTCGCCGTCGTCCAGCAGCTGCCGGGCCTCCGCGGAGAGCTCGTACGCCGCGGAACCGTCCGCCGCGCGCGCGGGCAGCAGGAAGCCGCGCCGCTTCAGCCGGGACACCGACGAGCGGACCGACGGGGCGTCCATGCCGGCCGCGCCCAGCAGGCGCACCAGCGCGGACACCGGGACCGGCCCCTCGAAGGCCCGCCCGTAGGCGCCGTAGAACGTGACGATCAGAGATCGCGGAGTGTGCTGCTCGACCACGGCTTCACTCTAGATCCCGCAGCCTGAACCTTTGCAGCTTCCCGGTGGCGGTGCGGGGGAGGGCGGGCAGGAAGACGAAGGAGCGCGGGCACTTGTGGGGGGCCAGTTCCGTCCGCATGAAGGTGCGCAGCTCCTCCTCCGTCAGCACCACACCCTCACGTGTGACGGTGTATGCCACGACGACCTGCCCGCGTCGCTCGTCCGGGCGGCCCACCACCGCGGCCTCCACCACGTCCGGGTGGCGCAGCAGGGCCTCCTCCACCTCCGGGCCCGCGATGTTGTAGCCCGCCGAGATGATCATGTCGTCGGCGCGGGCGACGTAGCGGAAGTAGCCCTCCGGATCGCGCACGTAGGTGTCACCGGTCAGGTTCCAGCCGTCCCGTACGTACTCCCCCTGGCGCGGATCGGCCAGATAGCGGCAGCCGACCGGGCCGCGCACGGCCAGCAGGCCCGGCTCGTTGTCGGCCACCGGGCGGCCGGAAGGGTCCACCACCCGGGCCTGCCAGCCCGGGACCACCCGTCCGGTGGTACCGGGCCGGATGTCCCCGTCGGAGGCGGAGATGAAGATGTGCAGCAGTTCCGTGGCCCCGATGCCGTTGATGATCCGCAGGCCGGTGCGCTCGTGCCAGGCCTGCCAGGTCGCGGCGGGCAGGTTCTCCCCGGCCGACACGCAGCGGCGCAGCGCGGAGAGGTCGTACACGCCCACGTCGTACGGGCCCAGCGCGTCCAGCATCGTCCGGTAGGCGGTGGGCGCCGTGAACAGCACCGTCACCCGGTGCTCGGCGAGCGCGGGCAGCAGGTGGCGCGGCCCCGCCTCCTCCAGCAGCAGCGCGGAGGCCCCGGCCCGCAGCGGGAAGACGACCAGCCCGCCCAGGCCGAAGGTGAACCCGAGGGGCGGGCTGCCCGCGAAGACGTCGTCCGGGCGGGGGCGCAGCACGGTGCGGGAGAAGGTGTCGGCGATGGACAGCAGGTCCCGGTGGAAATGCATGCAGCCCTTGGGCCGTCCGGTGGTTCCGGAGGTGAAGGCGATCAGGGCGACGTCGTCGGCGGAGGTGGCGACGGCGGGGAAGGTCCGGCCCGCGTGCCCTTCGGCCAGCCGCAGCAGGTCGTCCGGCTCCTCGCCCCCGTACGCGGTGATCCGCAGCCCCGGCACCTCCGCCTTGACCAGGTCGTCCAGTACGCCCGCATGGCACAGGGCGTGCCCCACCCGGGCCATCGAGCAGACCGTGGCGAGCTCCTGGGCGCGCTGCTGCGGCAGTACGGTGACCGCCACCGCGCCCGCCTTGACCACCGCGAGCCAGCACGCGGCCAGCCAGGGGCCGGTGGGCCCGCGCAGCAGCACCCGGTTGCCGGGGACGACTCCGAGATCGGCGGTGAGCACGTGGGCGAGGCGGTCGACGCGCTCGCGCAGCCCGCCGTACGTCCACACCTCGCCCGTGGCGCTGCGGAAGGCCGGCCGGGAGGCGCCCTCGGGCCCGAACCGGGCGATGGTGGCGTCGAGCAGCTCGGCCGCGCAGTTCAGGCGGTCCGGATAGGCCAGTTCGGGCAGTTCGAAGACGAGCTCCGGCCAGGTGTCCGGGGGTGGCAGATGATCGCGCGCGAAGGTGTCGGCGTGAGCGGAAGGCTTGAGGTCCAAGGCGGGTTCGCCCCCTTGCGACGGTCCCGGATGAGGTGGAGCCGGCCGTGCGGTCTCCCCCGGCTGCCGCTGGGAGGGACCTCCGAAGCAGCGTATCGTGATGGTGACGGCAGTCAACAGGACGCGATAGAAGCGGGGATGTTCGGATGAACGGATTCGCGCTCGGGGCGGACCAGGAGGCCTGGTGCGGGCAGCTGCGCGCCCAGGCGGCCGACCGGCTGAGGCCGCTGGCCGAGAAGGGGGAGCCGGGCCGGGTCAACCGGCCGCTGCTCGCCGCGCTGGGTGAACTGGGCCTGCTGGAGCGGGTGTTCGCCTCGGGCGCGCTGGAACTGTGCCTGCTGCGGGAGTCGCTCGCCTACGGCTGCACGGAGGCCGAGACGGCGCTCGCCCTCCAGGGGCTGGGGGCGTACCCGGTGCTGCGGTACGGCAGCGGGGCACAGCGCGAGCGCTGGCTGCCGCGGGTGCGCGCCGGGCGGGCGGTGGCGGCCTTCGCGCTGAGCGAGCCGGGGGCGGGGTCGGACGCGGCGGCGCTGGAGCTGGCGGCGGTCCCCGACGGCGGGTCCGGGGGCGGCCGCGGGTCGGAGCCCGGGCCCGGCTCCGGGGGCGGCTGGCGGCTCAGCGGTGAGAAGTGCTGGATCTCCAACGCCCCGGAAGCGGATTTCTACACCGTGTTCGCCCGGACGGGTGAAGGCCCCGGGGCCAAGGGGGTGTCGGCCTTCCTGGTCCCGGCGGACCGCCCCGGCCTCACCGGCGAGCCGCTCGACATGCTGTCCCCGCACCCCATCGGCTCGCTGGCCTTCGACGGCGTCCCGGTCGGCCGGGAGGACCTGCTCGGCGAGCCCGGGCAGGGCTTCCGCGTCGCGATGGACACGCTGAACCTGTTCCGGCCGAGCGTCGGGGCGTTCGCGGTGGGCATGGCGCGGGCCGCGCTCGACGCGACGCTCGCGTACACGGCGGACCGGGCCGCGTTCGGCGGCCGGCTGAGCGACCTCCAGGCGGTGGCGCACCGGGTGGCCGAGATGGCCACCCGCACCGAGGCCGCCCGGCTGCTGGTGTACGCGGCGGCCGGTGCCTACGACGGGGGCTCGCCGGACGTGCCGCGGCGCGCGGCGATGGCGAAGCTGCTGGCCACGGAGACCGCCCAGTACGTGGTAGACCACGCGGTCCAGCTGCACGGGGCGGTCGCCCTGCGCCGGGGGCACCTGCTGGAGCACCTGTACCGGGAGGTGCGGGCGCCGCGGATCTACGAGGGGGCGAGCGAGGTGCAGCGCACGATCATCGCGAAGGAGCTGTACCGGGGGGTGGCCGCGCGATGAGCCTCGAGCGGATCAACCCGGCGGAGCTGTCGCCGGCGAAGGGCTTCTCGCACGCGGTGGCCGCGACCGGCTCCCGGCTGGTGTTCCTGGCCGGGCAGACCGCCCTGGACACGGCGGGCAAGGTGGTGGGGGAGACCCTGCCGGAGCAGTTCGAGCAGGCCCTGTCCAATCTGCTGACGGCGCTCGCGCAGGCCGGGGGAGTCCCGGCGGACCTGGCCCGCGTCACCGTCTACGCGGTGGACGTGGAGGCGTACCGCGGCTGCGCCGGGGAACTCGGCGGGATCTGGCGCAGGCTGGCCGGCCGGGACTATCCGGCGATGGCCGTGATCGGCGTGGTCCGGCTCTGGGACCACCAGGCCCTCGTCGAACTCGACGGCGTCGCGGTCCTGCCGTAACCGCGGGCGGGAGACAGGGGGCGGGGGGTGGCCCGGACCGGCGGCGTGCCGGGCCCCCGGCGTCACAGCAGGTGGGCGGTCCCCTGGACGGCCGGCGCCGGGGCCGCCGGCGCACTGCCCGCGTAGCGGCCGGGGCTCGTGCCGACGACGCGCTTGAAGTGCCGGTGGAAGTGCGACTGGTCGTAGAACCCGGCGGCGACGGCGACCTGCCGGGGTGACATGCCGCTCAGCAGCAGCTTGCGCGCCAGGTCGACCCGCCGGCTGGTCACGTACTGGTGCACCCCCATCCCGAACTCGCGGCTGAACACCCGTACCAGGTGCGCCGGATGGACGTGCAGCGCGGCCGAGGCCTGCTGGAGGCTGATCCCCTCCACGAACTTGGCGTCGAGCAGCTCGCGCAGCCGGTGGGCGATCCCCGGCTCCCTGACCGCGGAGCGGTCCTGCACCCGCCGGCGCAGGTGGTCGCGCAGCCGCTCGGACATCAGCGCGAGGCGGCTCTCGACCTCCAGCTCGTCCCCGCGCCGCTCCAGGGCCACGTGGAGCTGGTGGATCCGCTGGCGCAGCAAGGGGTCCTGAAGGACCGGGCAGTCGACCGCCAGCCCGATGAGATCGTCCCCCAGCTGGGTCGAGTCGAGGTACATAACGCGCTTTTGAAAACCGCCCGGGGTGACCGAGCGTCCATTATGTGGGACGTGCGGGGGAAGCAGTGTGACTATCTGGTCCAAGGCGCCGTGCTCGTGGCGTCCCAGGTTGTATCGGACCATGCCGTCGTCGACGATCAGCAACGTCCAGGTCTCGTGCGTGTGCATGGGGTAGACGTGGTCGGTGATGCGGGCGTGGAATACCTCTTCGATTCCGACCAGGGGCGGATGCCAGGCCCGGAGCTCCGGTTGATCAACCATGCAAAGATCGTACAAGACTCCCCGCCCCGGGAAAGAGTTGAATCGTGTCCATGGAAAACGCCAGCGAACCCGTTCGTTTCGAGACAAAGATCGCGGTCGTCCTGAGGGACGATCTTCAGACGTGGCAGCGGCTGAACATGACCGCCTTCCTGGTCAGCGGCATTGGCCGAAAGGTGCCGGAGGTAATCGGAGAGCCCTATTCCGACGCCGACGACACCGAGTACCTGCCCATGTTCCGGCAGCCCGTGCTGGTCTTCGAGGCCGGCAAGGAGGCCCTCGTGACGGCCCACCAGCGTGCCGTGACCCGCGGGCTTCCCCTGTCGGTGTTCACCTCGGACCTCTTCACGACCAACAACGACCGGGACAACCGCGCCGCCGTGCGCGCCGTGCACCGGGACAACCTGGACCTCGTGGGCATGGCCGTCTACGGACCCCGCAATGCCGTGGACAAAATCATCAAGGGCGCCAAGATGCACCCCTGACGCACCCCAGGGGCGTATCGTGCACAACCAGACGACATCACGAAGTGAATCCGTCAACGCGTATTTCTACCTCCTCGCGACCATGGCCTTCTTCGGCAGCGCATTCGCCAGTTCGAAGATGGTGGTCGGGAACATGCCGCATCAGGTTGCGGCGGTTCTCAGATTCGGGGGCGGTGCGCTCATCCTGGTTCTCCTGCTCGTGTTCATGAGCCGGAAGTCAAAGGGATCGAAGATCACATTCCGCCAGATGTGCAGGGCGGCGGCAGTGGGTCTGATCGGAGTCTTCGCGTACAACCTGTTCTTCTTCTGGGGGCTTTCTCTCGCCCCCTCCATCGATGGGAGCATCATTGTTCCGGTGCTGAGCCCCGTCATCACGACGGCCATCCTTCTCGCCCTCGGGCGGGAAAAGGCGTCGGCTCCCCGAATAGGGGGCCTCGCACTGGGCCTCGCGGGTGCCGTGGTCTTCTTTGTCGGGGCCGGAGGCGCCGGCGTCGACGCCCAGGGATCGCGGTTGGCGGGAGACCTCGTCTTCCTCCTCGGAGCCTTGTCGTGGGCGGTGTACAGCATCGCCTCGAAGAAGGTCCTGGTGGGCATGGACCCCCTGCGGGCGACGACTTTCGGCACGCTCGCCGGCGCCCTGGGTCTGCTGGTTTTCGCCATCCCGTCCCTGCCCGAGGTCGACTGGAGCGGACTGTCCGGCCAGACCTGGGCCAACGTCGTCTACCTGGCCATCGGACCGACCGCCGTGGCCTACCTCTGCTACTACCGCGGGCTGCGCGTCGTCAGTCCCTCGACGGCCACAGTGATCATGTTCACTGTCCCGGTCTTCGGCGTGACCTGCGCCGTCATCTTCCTGGGGGAGTCCTTCACCGGCCTCCAGGCCGTCGGCGCCGCCGTCATGCTGGCCGGCGCACTCCTGGCCGTCACCCAGGGCAGGTTCCGGCGGCCGCAGCCGGCACCGACCGGCCCCGTGGGCTCCGAGGCGCCGGGCCCACAGGTCCGAGCGACCGAGCCGACAGGCAACTGACACCTGCACACAGGTGTTTTCAGGCCACCCAGCGGCAACGCATCACCATCGGGGGGATGGTGATGCATCCCGCGTCCCGACCCAGGCTTCACCCCAGCCTGGGCGGGCTTCCTGTTCCTCCCCCCCGTCGCCGGCAACGACGCGGGCGACGACAATCGCCCACCGTTCAGAATGCAAGATCGGGGTCTCAACTTCATGCACGACGTGGAGTTTCGGGTACTGGGTCCGCTGGAGCTCACGCTTAGCGGACGCTCGGTGTCCCTCAGGGGGATGAAACACCAGATCGTTCTCGCCTCATTGCTGCTCTCCGAGAACCGGCGCACCTCCATTGGCCGGCTCGTCGACGCGGTCTGGGGCCCTACACCGCCCAGCACCGCCGAGAAACAGATCCGGAATGCCGTCTCCGACCTGCGCACGGTCATCGCTCCCTCGGGAGCCGCCATCATCGCGGTCGCGGACGGCTACAGACTCGACATACTCCCGGCCAAGCTGGATCTCCACCAGTTCGACCAGCACGTGGCCCGCGCCCGCACTCATCTCGGCGAGCAGCGCCCGGCGGACGCCATCGTCGAGTTTCGCGCGGCGTTGTCCCTGTGGAGCGGCCCGATGCTTTCGGGGATTCACAGCGACGCACTTCAGGCCCAGGTCGCGGGCGTGAATGAAGTACGGCTGTCGGTGGTCGAGGAATGCATCGACCTCGAACTCGCCCGCGACCGGCACACCAGCCTCATCAGCGAGCTCGCCGCCTGGGTGGCCGAGTACCCGCTGCGCGAGCGCATGGTCGCCCAGTACGTCCTCGCCCTCTACCGCTCGGGCTCCCGCGCCCGCGCCTTCGCCGTCTACGAACAGGCCCGCCGCCGCCTCGTGGACCAGCTCGGCCTCAGCCCGGGCCCCGAGCTGATGGAGATCCACCAGCTCATGCTGCGCGAGGACTCCGACACCCCGTCGGACAGCGCCTCCCCGCACCGCGGCGCCCGGCTCCCGGCCGCGCAGCCGGCCGAACCGCCGCGGATCACCCCCCGCCCCGACGGCTCGCAGGGCACCGCCGCGCGGACGGATCCGGTCACCGAGGCGAGCACCGGACGGCCCCCCGCCGCGCCCGTACCCGACAGCCTGCCGCCGGACATCGTCCACTTCGTGGGCCGCGACGCGGAAGTCGGAACGCTCCTCGGCGAAGCGGGCCAGCCCGGACCGCGGCGCGTTCTCACCGTCGACGGAATGGCCGGAGTCGGCAAGACCGCCCTGCTCCTGCACGTCGCCCACCGCATCGCCGGCGACTACCCCGACGGCCGGTACTTCCTGGACCTGCGCGCCCACGGCCCCCATCCCGACCCGCTCGACCACCGCGAAGCGCTCCGCAGGCTCCTGACCCTGTCCGGAATGCCCGAGCGCGAACTCCCCGACACGGACGAGGAGCTGGCCGCGGCCTGGCGGGCGCGCACCGAGGGCCGGCGCCTGCTCGTGGTCCTCGACAACGCCACCTGCGCCGAGCAGATCCGTCCCCTGCTCCCCGCCGGGGACGCGGGCCTCACCCTGGTCTCCAGCAGGCGCCGGCTGACCATGACCACGTGGTCCGCGACCCGGGTGCTCTCCCTCGACGTACTCACCCCGGCCGACAGCCACGAACTGTTCTGCCGCGTGCTCGGCAAGCGCCACGCCCGGCCCGAACAGCACGAGGCCGCGCCCGTCCTCGAACTCTGCGGCCACCTGCCCCTGGCGATCTCCGCCGCGGCCGCACGGCTGCGCCGCCGCCCCTCGTGGCAGCTGTCCCATCTGGCCGCACGGCTGGCCGACCCCGTCTGCCGGCTCGCCGACCTGCGGACCGAACAGGGCGGCGTCGCCGACCGCTTCGAAGACTCGTACCGCCGGCTGAACGCCGGCCAGCAGCGGCTGATGCGCCTCCTCGGCGCGGCCCCGGACCACCACACCGACGTGGCCAAAGCCTCCGTCCTCGCCGGACTTCCGGTGTACGTCGCCGAGCACATGCTCGAGGACCTGGTCGACGAGCACCTGCTGTCCCACCCCGAGCCCGGCCGGTACTCCATGCACCCGCTGGTGAAGACGTACTGCGCCCAGCTGCGCGACCCCGACGAGGACGGCGCGGAGCGGGCCGCTCCGGCCCCGCCGGCCTCCGACACCGCACGTCCGGCCTCCGACACCGCACGTCCGGCGGCCGACACCGCACGTCCGGCGGCCGACACCGCACGTCCGGCGGCCGATGCCGCACGGCCCATGGCCGATGCCGCACCCGCGGGCGCCGCGGCCTCCGGCGCGGCCGCAACGGGCTCCGGCGCGGCCTGCGGTGCGCGGCTCCTCGCCGCCTGACCAGCACCTTCCTCCCTTCCTCCCTCCCCCGTACGACCACCTCCTTCGGAGTCGTCCCATGACCGGACACATACTCGTCGACTTCTTCCTCGCCTTCTCCCTGGCCCTCGGAGCCGCCCGGGTCCTCGGCGCGCTCGCCCAGCGGGTCGGCCAGCCGGCCGTCGTCGGCGAGATCTGCGCCGGGCTGCTCGCCAGCCCGATGATCATCACCGCCGCCGGAGCGGAAACGGTTCTGCCCGCAACCGTGAAACCCCTGCTCGGCGCCCTCGCCAACGTGGGCCTGGCCACGTTCATGTTCATCGTCGGCTACGAGATCGAGGGCGGATTCGGACGCGACCGCCGCAAGGCCACCCTCGGAGTGGTCGCCGGATCCGTCGTCGTCCCCCTCATCGCCGGCGCCGCACTCGCCGTTCCCCTCGCCGACGCGTACGCCCCCGGCAGCAAGGGCGCGTTCGTGCTCTTCGTCGGCGTGGCCATGTCCGTGACGGCCTTCCCGGTCCTCGCCCGGATCCTCTCCGACCGGGGCCTGGCCCGGCATCCCATCGGCGCGCTCACCCTCGCCGCCGCCGCGGTCGGCGACCTCATCGCCTGGATCTGCCTCGCGGGCGTCGTCGCCTACGCCGGAACCTCCGGGCAGTGGCGCATGGCGCTGGTGCCCGTCTACCTCCTCGTCCTGATCGCCGTCGTGAAGCCGCTGCTGCGCGTGATGGCCCAGCGGGCCGCCGACCGCGGTACCCCCGCCGAACGGGTCGTGCCCGTACTCGTCGTCGGCCTGATGCTCTCCTGCGCCGCGACCGAGTGGATCGGCATCCACTTCATCTTCGGCGCCTTCGCCTTCGGCGCGGTCATGCCACGCGGTGAACTGGGCGGGCTGCGGGGGCAGATCATGCGGCAGATGAGCCAGGTCGGGCACATCCTGCTCCCGCTCTACTTCGTGATCGCCGGGACCAAGGTGGACCTGTCCGCGTTCACCGTCTCCGCCGTCCTCGCCCTCGTCGCCGTGATCGGCGTGGCCATCGCGTCCAAGGCGGGCGGCACCTACGCAGGCGCCAGGCTGGCCGGACTGCCGCACTCCGCGGCCCTGCCGGCCGCGGTCCTGATGAACACCCGCGGCCTCACCGAGATCGTCATCGTGGCCGTGGCCCTCGACATGGGCCTGATCAACCAGGGCTTCTATTCGATGATGGTCGTCATGGCCGTCGTCACGACCGCCATGACCGGGCCGCTGCTCAAGCTGTTCGGTGTGCGCGGACAGGAAACGGACCGCGCGGAGATTCCCGCTGAATTCCCCGTGTCCGGCACCGAACCATTGGCGGAATCCTCCCGCAAGAGCGCCTGAGGCCGTCCCGAGGACCGGCCGGGGATGGGATGAGGACACCCCCTCCTACATTTTGACTCAATAACCGGTCGAGGCCTTTTCCGCCCGCTGCCGGCCGCACCTTACCGACGTCAAAGGGAGGCATGGAATGACCGAGGCACCCCCGTCGCCCCTCACCGCTCCGGGAATCAGGACTCCTGCCGGTCCTCACCGCACCGACCAGCCCTGGTGGAACGCGCAACGCGGATCCGCCATGCCGTTCCAGCGCTACAACCGGACCGCACTCCGGCTGCCGCAGGAGCTCACCGACCGGACATGGCCGTCGAACACGCTGGTCAAGGCCCCTCTGTGGGCCTCGGTCGACCTGCGGGACGGAAACCAGGCGCTGAGCAGTCCGATGGACATCGAGCGCAAGACCCGGATGTTCGACCTGCTCGTCCGCATGGGCTTCAAGGACATCGAGGTCGGCTACCCGTCCGCCAGCGAGGCCGACTTCTCCTTTCTCCGTACGCTGATAAAGCAGGACCGGATCCCCGACGACGTCACGATTTCGGTCTTCACCCCGGCCCGGCCCGAGCTCATCGACCGGACCTTCGAGGCCATCGAGGGCGCCGACCGGGCCATGGTGCACCTGTGCAATGCGACCGCCTGCCTGTGGCGGGAAGTCGTATTCGGGATGACCGCCGACGAGGTCCAGCAGATGGCGCTGCGTTCGGCCGAGCGGATAGCCCGCCACGCGGACGCCGCCAAGGGAACGCGACTGCGCTTCGAATACTCCCCGGAAACGTTCAACGTCACCGAGCCGGAGTTCGTACTCGATGTCTCGAATTCCATCATCTCCCTCTGGGACGCGAGCCCCGACCGGCCGGTCACCCTCAACCTGCCGACCACCGTGGAGACCGACTCGCCGCACGTCTTCGCCGACCAGGTCGAGTGGATGCACCGCAACCTGGAGCGGCGCGACTCCGTCGTCCTGTCCGTGCACCCGCACAACGACCGCGGCACCGCCGTGGCCTCCGCGGAGCTCGCCGTCCTGGCCGGCGCCGACCGCATCGAGGGCACCCTCTTCGGCAACGGCGAGCGCACCGGCAACGTCTGCCTGGCCACCCTCGCCCTGAACCTCTTCAGCCAGGGCGTCGACCCCCAGCTCGACTTCTCCGACATCGACCAGATCCGCTCCACGGTCGAGTTCGCCAACCAGATGCCCATCGGCGCCCGCCACCCCTACGTCGGCGACCTCGTCTACACCGCCTTCTCGGGAACCCACCAGGACGCCATCGCCAAGGGCCTCGCCGACATCGAACGGCAGGCCGCGGGAGCCGGGACCACCACCGAGCAGATCCCGTGGGACGTCCCGTACCTGCCCATCGACCCCAAGGACGTCGGCCGCACCTACGAGTCCGTCGTCCGCGTCAACAGCCAGTCCGGCAAGGGCGGCGTCGCCCACGTACTCAAGAGCGTCTACGGACTCGACCTGCCGCGCGGGATGCGCGTGGAGCTGGCGAAGGAGGTGCAGGCGGTCGCCGACGGCGACGGCATCGAGCTCACCTCCCGGCAACTGCACGCCGTCTTCTCCCGCATGTACCTCGACGCGGACATGCCGGCCCTGGTGCTCAAGGAGTTCGAGGCGACCAGGCAGGCCGCGGCCACCGTGGTCGACGCCCTCGTCGTGGACGGAACGGGCCTGGAGACCCGGCTCACCGGCACCGGCCCCGACGTCGCCGCCGCCTACACCGCCGCCCTCGCCGCACACGGCATCGACGCCGCCCTGACCGAGATCACGGCCCACCCCGTCAGCGACAGCCTCGGCACGCGCTACGCCGCCTATGCGCGGCTCGGCCTCGACAGCGCCACCTGGTACGGAGCCGCCCTGGCCGGGGACGAGGACACGGCCCGGCTGGCCGCCGTCACCTCGGCCGTGAACCGGGCCCGTGCCTGAACCGGGCCGACCCGGCCGCGGCCCCTCCCTCCCCGCCCACCCCTCCACCCGCGCGAGCCGAGAGATGGACTTCACCTTCAACGAGAGCCACAAGGACCCCGGCCGCGACTGCTTCGTCTACACCGCCCACAGCGAACTCGACCTCCTCGCGATCGACACGCTGCGGGAGCAGGCCGCAACGGACCTGTTCGGCATCGCACCCGCCACGACCGCGGCACCGGACCCCTACCGGTTCCACACCACCCACATGCTGGTCCTCGTCGAGGGCGAGCTGGTGGCGGGCGCCGAGCTCGTCGCCTACTCGCCGCTCGGACTGCCGCTCTCCGAGTGGCCGGCCCTCGACGGCGTCCTGCGCCGCAGCCGCCGCCTCGTCCAGGTCCGACGGCCCTTCGTCCGGCCCGGATACGCGGACCGGGCCCTGCCCGAACTGCCCTTCGGCGCGGTCGGCGGACTCCTCAAGGGCTGCCTGCAGTGGGCCGTGTCGCACGACGTCGGCGAGGTCGTGGCCGAAGTGGCCGCAGGCCGGGCCGCGTCACGCCTGGCCGAGCTGGGATTCGTACCCGTCGCCGGCGCCCGCTCGGCAGGACCGCTGCGGACCCGCTGGATCGGCGTGAGCGAGCTCGTCGCCCGCGGATTCCACCCCGGGAACCCCTTCTACAGCTATCTGCTCGCCGGCGACGAGAGCCTCCTGCTCGGCGCGCCCGTCTCCGCCCTCGTCTGAGCTCCCTCCCACCCCGTACCTCGAAGGGAACCCTTCCGATGTCCCTCAAGGGCCGGCAGCTGCCCCTGCCGGATGACCTCCTCGTCCACCGCGTCTTCGAGGCCCACGTCCGCCGCACCCCCGACCAGACCGCGCTGACCTGCGGCGACGAGCGCGTCACGTACGCCGAACTGAACGAGCGGGCCAACCGGTTCGCCCACCACCTCATCGGCCTCGGAGCCGGCCGGGGCTCGGTCATCGGCGTCTGCCTCGACCGGACCCCCGACCTGCTGACCGCCATCCTCGGCATCCTCAAGGCGGGCGCCGCCTATGTGCCGCTGGACCCGACCTACCCGGCGGAACGCCTGCGCCTGATGGTCTCCCAGCTCGACGTCCTCAAGTTCAACGTGGCCTCCGCCGAGACCCGCGAGCTCATCGCCGACGCCCCGGGCGAACTGCTCGCCATCGACGAACTGCGCACCGAACTCGCCCTCCAGCCGGCCACCGACCCGGGGGTGGAGCTCGCCTCCGACGACCTGTGCTACGTGGTGTTCACCTCCGGCTCGACCGGCACGCCCAAGGCCACCGCGGTCCGCCACGACGGCTGGTACAACCTGCTCGAATGGCTCCGCGTCGCCTACGGACTGGGCCCGCACTCCAGCGGCCTGACCGTCAGCTCCTTCGGCTTCGACATCAGCCAGCGCGGCCTGATGGCGCCGCTGTTCTGCGGCGCGGCCCTGCACCTGCTGCCCAGCCGGGTCTTCGACACCGGCATGGCCCACCGGCTCATCGCCGCCCACGGCGTGCGCCAGCTGCACTGCGCGCCCAGCACCCTGTACGTGCTCATCGACTACGAGCGCGCGCTCGGCGGGGACACGCTCACCAAGGTCGGCCACGTCTTCATCGGCGGCGAGCCGCTCAACGTGGCCCGCATCGAGGAGTGGGCCACCCGGGCCGGCAACACCTGCGTCCTCCTGCACCAGTACGGCGTGGCCGAGTGCACCGACGTCGCCACGTCCCACGTCCTGGCCGACTACCCGCGCTACAAGGGCGCGGCCACCCCCGTCGGCGAGCCCGTGTACAACACCGAGATCCACCTGCTGGACGAGGACCTCGCCGAGGTACCGGACGGCGAGACCGGCGAGATCTGCATCTCCGGCCGCAGCGTCAGCGCCGGATACCTCAACGCCTCGCCCGCCGACTCCGCCCGCTTCACCTCGATCGAGGCGCCCGGCGGACCCCTGCGGATCTACCGGACCGGCGACCGCGGCTACCTCACCCCGGACGGGGAGCTGGTGGTCGTCGGCCGGTCCGACGCCCAGGTCAAGATCCGCGGCATGCGCATGGACCTCGGCGACGTGGAGCACGGCGTCCGCGGCCACGGCCTGGTGCAGGACGCGGTCGTCCTGGCCCTGCCCGACGGCAGCGGCGAACTCGGCCTCGTCGGCTTCGTCCTGCCCGTCGCCGGCGCCGTGCTCGAACCCCGGGCCCTGTCCCAGGACCTGCTGCGGACCCTGCCGCGCAACATGGTCCCGCAGGCGTTCACGGTCCTCGACGCCTTCCCCCTGAACCCCAACGGCAAGACCGACCGCCGGGCCCTCGCGGCCCTGGCGCGTCCCTGACCAGCACTCCCGTCCTTCCACACACCACATACGCAGAGCAGAGGAACGACATCACCATGACCACCGAGACCGACCAGCAGCGCCCGACCCCCGCCGCGCAGATCGCGGACAACGCGGTCATCCCCGAGGACATCAAGGCCGACATCGAGCAGTTCGGCATCGACGGCTTCACCGGCCCGATCAAGCTGTACGAGCCCGAGGAGGCCGCGGCCCTGATCCGCGAGATCCGGATCAACAACCAGGACTCCTCGAAGGCGCTCTACCAGAACAGCGTCAACTACGACCGGCACTTCGACATCCCGGAGCTCAGCCGGCACGTCACCCACCCGACGATCATCAAGTACCTCACGGCGATCCTCGGCCCCGACGTCCTGAACTGGCGCACCGAGTGGTTCCCCAAGTTCCCGGGGGCCAAGGCGACCGAGTGGCACCAGGTCCGCGACTACAGCTACGCCAACGGCAAGCCGCAGCTCCTGCCGACCGAGTCGGAGTGGAACGCGTTCATCGACATCACCGTCTGGACGACCTTCACCCCGGCCACCCAGGACCGGGCGTGCATGAAGTTCGTCAAGGGCTCGCAGCGCGAGTGGATCTTCGACGAGCACAAGGCGACCGACGCCGGCCGCGGCGCCGACTACGACGTGGCCCACGCCAACACCGGCTTCTTCGGCTACGACTTCGCCGACTTCAAGATCGACCCGAAGTGGGAGCCCCGCGCCGAGGACGTCGTCGAGCTGGAGATGCAGCCCGGTGAGGCGGTCATCTTCACGGCCTCCTGCGTCCACGGCTCCACCCCGAACCTGACCGAGCGCGAGACCCGCTTCGCGATCGCCAGCCGCTACGTGCCCACCCACGTCCGCGTCTACCCCGGCCAGGACTCCTTCAGCGCCCACGGCGCCACCTTCGACCTCGCCGACTACGGCAGCGTCCTCGTGGCGGGCGAGAACCGCTACGACCACAACCGCATCCGCACCGAGAACAACCACGGGACGCCGTTCGGCTGGACCCAGAGCTGACCGCGCCCTTCCCGCCGAACGAGTCCCGAAAGGACCCCGTCATGATCGCCGAGCAGATCCACGCCATCTGGAGCCGCGCGCTCAAGCTGGACGAATTCTCCGACACCGACGACTTCTTCGACCTGGGCGGCCACTCGCTGATCATGACCCAGATCCAGGTCGCGATCCTCACCGAGCTCGGCATCGAGATCCCGATGGACCAGCTGTTCCGCAAGTCCACGGTCCAGCAGATCTCCGAGCACATCGAGGCCGCCCGCTCGGCCGCCTGACGGCCGACCGCCGCAGTCCATTCCCACACCACGCACCCGTCCGCCGGGGGCCGGCCCCCAGGGCACGGTCCCCGGCAGTCGTGCATCCCATCCACCACAAGGAAGAGCACCCAGTGCAGCTATCGAGTCGGGGCCGGCAAATGTACCGGCTGTCGGGCATCCGCAGCATCATGGAGGACATCGCTGCGGCCGGTCAGGACGCGGACGACGGCGCATGGCTGAACCTCAGCCCCGGCAACCCCTCCCACATCCCCGAAGTCGTCGCGGCCTGGCAGGAGATGGCCCGCGAGGCCGTCGAGGAACGGTTCGTGGAGGCCAGCACCAGCTACGGGCCCTCCCGGGGCACCACCGGCCTGGTCGACGCCGTCGTCGACTACTTCAACCTCACCTACGGCTGGTCCATCGGCCCGGAGAACGTCGTCGTCGGCCCCGGCAGCCAGATGCTGTCCTTCGTCGCGACCACGCTCTTCACCGGCCCGTCCCCGGACGGCCCCGCCCGCCCCCTGGTCCTGCCGCGGCTGCCCGACTACACCGGCTACCAGGGACTCGGCCTCGACCCCGGCGGGATCGTCGGCATCGAGCCCCTGATCGTCGAGGAGGGCAGACACGCCTTCCGGTACGCCGTCAACCTCGACGCCCTCGCCCGGCAGCGCGACATCGGCCTCATGCTGCTGTCCAACCCGGCCAACCCCACCGGCAGCAGCGTCGAGACGGCCGAACTCAAGTTCCTGATCTCCGTCGCCGAACAGCACGACGCCCCGCTGGTCATCGACCACGCGTACGGAGAACCCTTCCCCGGCGTGGTCCAGACCCGCGTGGCGCCCGTACTCCACCCCCACGTGATCAACCTGTTCACGCTGTCCAAGGCCGGACTCCCCGGCGAGCGCATCGCGTTCGCCATCGGCCCCGCCGAGCTCATCGACCCGATGGTGTCCTTCATCGCCAACTCGGCACTGCACACCCCGCAGCTCTTCCAGACGGTCGCCGAGGGAATGCTCGCCACCCGCCGCATCGACGTGCTGACCACCCAGCACATCAAGCCCTACTACCGGGCCAAGCGGACCATGGCGGAGACCCTGCTCGCCGAGGCCCTCCCCGACGAACTGAACTGGCGCCTGCACTCCAGCGACGGCGGCATGTTCTGCTGGCTGTCCTTCGACCACGACTGGTTCGACGACCTCGAAGTGTACGAACTGCTCAAGCGCAAGAAGATGTTCGTCGTCCCTGGCCGCCACTTCTTCGTGCAGCCCCTCGACACGCCGTTCCTGCGCACCCACGGCCGCAGCTGCATCCGCCTCAGCCTCAGCCCCGACGAGTGGGACATCGCCGAGGGGATCAACCGGCTCGGCGAGACGCTCCTGGAACTGCGCGACGCGCGGAGCGGGCGGTGAGCGGCTCCGGCCGCTGGCTGCGCCGGCATCCCGTCGAAGGCCCGGTAAGCAGCCGGCTCGTCTGCCTGCCCCACGCCGGCGGCGCCGCGGGCTCCTTCGCCTCATGGGCCGCACTGCTCCCCGCGGGAACCGAGCTGATCGCCGTCCAGTACCCGGGCCGGCAGGACCGGATCGCCGAGCAGCCCATCGAGGAGATGGGGCAGATGGCCGACCGGCTCGCCGAGGCACTGCGCCCGCTCCTGGACGTTCCGGTCCACCTCTTCGGCCACAGCATGGGCACCGGTCTGGCGTACGAGGTCGCCCGCCGCCTGGAGGACGCGGACGGCTTCGTCATGAGCCATGTGTTCGTCTCCGCGAGGCCGGCCCCGCACCGCATCGACGGCGAGCACCGGCACCGCCTCGACGACGCCGAACTCGTCGCCGCGATGCGGAGCCTGGGCGGGCCCGACGCCGCGGTCTACGACCACGCCGGCCTGCTGCCGATCATCCTGCCGCCGCTGCGCGCGGACCTCGCCCTCCTGGACCGCTACCGGCCGGACGCCCTCACTCCGCTGAGCGCGCCGATCACGGTGCTCGGCGGGGCGGACGACCACACCTGCTCGGTCGAGGAACTCCGGTCCTGGTCCGAGGCCACCACGGCGCCCACCCGGGTGGAGGTGTTCCCGGGCGGACACCACTATCTCCGGGAATGCGAGGCGGATATCGTCCGGCTCGTCTCCGCCGAGCTGTCGGCCGCGCATTCCCTCCGGTAATAACCGGTGGGAGACGTGCCGCGGGGCCCGCCCCCCAAAGGGGCGGGCCCCGCAAGTGTTTCCGCGCGGAAATCAGGCGACGCGGTGCCCGGTGGTGGCGTCGACGTAATCGGGGACCTCTTCGTGGGTGTCCCCGACGGTGAGCGTCCCGGTGGGCTCGACCATGAGGATGTGCGCCTCGTCGTCGGCCACCGGCTTGTGCTCGGTGCCCCGCGGCACTACGTACGTATCGCCCTGCTCGAGGGTGACGGACCGCTCGGCGCCCGCCTCGCGCAGGTGGATGACCAGCCGGCCGGAGACCACGATGAACAGTTCGTCCGTGTCGTGGTGTGCGTGCCAGATGTATTCGCCATGGAATTTTGCGACCCGTACGTCATAGTCGTTGAATTGGGCGACGATACGCGGACTCCACAGGTCGCTGAACGAATCGAGGGTTGCCTTGATGTTCACTGGTCTACTCGTCACGATTTCATCCTGCCCGAATTGACGGCCCCGTTCAAGGGGGGCTTTGGAAGGTGATTTCCTTTCCCGGCCCGGCCGGCAGGGAAAAGCGCGCGCCGCCCGGTTTCCCTGCGCGGGGAATCGGGCGGCAGCGCCGGTACCGGGTGCGTCAGCCGGCTGCGCGCGCGGCCAGGGCGTCGCCGATGGCGTCGGTGGAGCGGAAGGTTCCGTCGCGTTCGGCGAGGTCGGCGGTGACGGCGTCCTCGATGCGGGCGGCCTCGGTTTCGTGGCCGAGGTGGCGCAGGAGGAGGGCGACGGAGAGGATCGTGGCGGTGGGGTCGGCCTTGCCGGTGCCGGCGATGTCGGGGGCGGAGCCGTGGACGGGCTCGAACATGGACGGGAAGGCGCCGGTCGGGTTGATGTTCCCGGA
>NZ_JBHXNP010000016.1:0-108032 GCF_042719495.1 Streptomyces sp. NPDC058525 | reverse complement strand
GAGCAAGCGTTCTGTGGGCGCTGCTGCGTGACGGACGGGTCTTCACCTCCGCCCCACCGGTCACGCAAGCGGCTTGACTTCGTCATTGAGACTCCATGGCTCGGAAGTGGGCGCCCCGCGGCCAAGGTCGGGCAGGGGCGGGGCTGCGGATTAGGTAGGGAGGGTCATCAGGAGCAGGGGAGTGGTCGTGGGCTGTGGGGATCCTCCGGCCGGTTCGAGGGTAAGGCCGACGGCGCCGGCGTCGGCGGTGTCTCCGTCGATCAGGACGGTGCCGTCCTGGCGGATGAATCCGGCCGGGCGCATGGTTCCGTCGTGGTCGAGCCACAGTTGGTAGGTCTTGCCCGCAGCCGGGGTGGGCAGGCCGGTCGCGGTGAAGACGGCCCTGTTCTGCCGGTCGGAGGCGACGACGCTGGTGAAGGCTCCGTTGCCGGCCCGGCCGTGGACACTGCGGGCGTCCGGGGCGGCCAGGACGGTGCTCACGGCATCCAGGCGCTGCTCGCTCTGCCGGGCCCGCTGCTCCAGCTGCCGGTTCTCCTGGTTCTGCCAGACAGCCAGGCCGGCGAACGACGCGGCGGCGGCCAGGCTCGCCGCCAACGCCACCGGCAAGGCCCTGCGCCGCAGCGTGCCGCGGAAGGCGACCGGGGTGGCTGCCAGGACGAGGGGCGGGAGCTGGCGTACGCCGTCAGCGGCAGCCATCGTCCGCTGCCTCATCGAGGCGGGCGGTGCCTGGGCTGCGGCCGCTGCCAGACGCGCGGCGGTGGCCTGGAAGTCGGCCACATCGTCCCGGCATGCCTCGCATCCGGCCAGGTGCGCGGCGAACTCTTCGCGCTCGCCGGGATCCAGAGCGTTCAGTGCGTACGCGGCAGCCAGGACATGGACATCGGATGCGTGGTGTTTCATGTGGTCACCCCCATGCAGTCGCGAAGCCGGATCAGCCCGTCGCGCATGCGTGTCTTGATCGTGGGAAGCGGCGTTCGAAGCGTTTGGGCGACTTCACGGTAGGTCAGCCCCCGGTAGTAGGCCAGAGTTACGGCCTGGCGCTGCAGTTCGGTCAGACCGCGCAGGCAGCGGCGGACCTGCTCGCTCTCCAGCCGGGTCTCGACCTGCTCGGCAACCTGGTCGAACGCGGTCTGGTGCTCGCGGGCGGCCTGGGCATGCTCGCGGTCGGCGGCCGCCTGGGCAGATCGCACCCGGTCCACGGCCCGCCGGTGGGCGATCGTTGCCGCCCAGGTACTCACGCCGCCGGCATCGGGCCGGTAGCGGGCGGCCTGCCGCCACAGGTCGATCATGACCTCCTGGGCGACCTCTTCCGACTGGGCACGGTCACGTACGACTTTGATCACGATCCCGAAGACCATGGGTGCGAGAGCGTCGTAGAGGGCTGAGAAGGCCTGCTTGTCGCCGTGTGCGACTTTCTGCATGACCTCGGCGAGACCGGTGTGGCCGGCGGCGCCGAACGGGAGCGGTCGGTTCACCGGCCGGGCTCCGGCTGTGGCGACCAGGCGAAGGGGCGGCCGGCGTCGGCCGGCCGGGGACGGGGTGTCCATCGCATAGCGGTCCTTGTCGGTGGAGCGGGGCCGGACCGCCATCAAGGGCGGTCCGGCCACAGAGCCGTGTGGGGTGTCTGATGGTTCTTCGTAGCGGACGTGAGTGCGGATTGGTGGGCATTTGGTCAGTGGGGCAGTCGCTTGTTCCCTCTTCGAGGGAACGGCGCGGGTAGGGCCAAGCCTTCGTGGCGGGGGCGGCGAAGAACGGGACGAAGTAGCCGGGACGATCTCGCTCACCGGTTCCTTCGTCGCCGCGCGGTCTTCCGCACGGCGCAGCAGTCCGTCCTTGGAGGTAGTGCGATGGTTCGTGTGTGCAGGAGCGTCTCGGTGGCGCTGGTGGTCGGCGCGGTGGTGGTCGGGGGTGCCTCGGTGGCCGCCGCCGATGCGGGGGCTCAGGGTGTGGCGGCGTACTCGCCCGGGTCGGTTCGGGCAACCTGATCCAGATTCCGATCCACATTCCGGTCAACGTCTGTGGGAACACGGTCAGCGTCATCGGTCTGCTGAATCCTTCCTTCGGCAACACCTGCGTCAACGCCTGACCGGGCACCGCTGCAAGGCTCCGGTCCGCCGCCGAGAACGGGGTGGCGTGGACCGGTGACCTGCCCGGGCCCGCAGGCGGGAGCGCTTGTGGCGCCTCCCATGACGCATAACCCTGGGCCCGGGCGGGTCGGCTGCGGGTGGCTGTCGGCACAGCCGCCCGCAGTACCCCTCCCCTGCCCGACGAACAGTTCCGCCCCGACCCCTCCCCCCATCGTCGACCTCGGGCCCGGAGCGTGGTGACCCTCCCTGCTGCCTCATGACTACGCCCTGCTCCATCATTCGCCCCCACGCCGTGGCGCCGCGAAGGAGACCAGGCTGTCCGCGCCCCCCGCATAGAAGGCCTGACGCCTTGAGAACGGCAGATGTCACTCGTTCGGGTGGCAGACCAATCCGCCGGGCGAGCGCCACCGAATGCAGGGTGTGACCATGAGCAGCTTCCGCAACACCTTCGCCCTCACTGCCCGTGGCGGGCTGGCCGGGCTTCTGTCCGGGTTCACCGCGCTTGCCGTGGCCGAGCTGGTCGCCGGGTTGGTGCGGCCGGCCGCGGGACCGGTCACTGTCGTGGGCGGCGCGGTTATCGACCTCACCCCGGCAGCGGTGAAGGACTACGCGATCCGCACGTTCGGGGAGAGCGACAAGTTCGTCCTCCAGCTCGGCATCCTCGTGCTGCTGTCCCTGTTCGCGCTTTTCCTGGGTGTCCTGGCGGTGCGGTTCCGTCGTGTGGGGGCGGCCGGGGTCCTGCTGTTCGGCATCGTCGGCGCGGTCGCGGCCCTGAGCAGGCCGGACTCCGCGGGCGCCGGTGACGTGCTGCCCTCCCTTGCCGGCGCCGTCGTGGGTGCTGCGGTGCTGTACGTCCTGGCCGGCAAAGCGGCACTCGCCAGCTCACCGTCTGGTGATGGGGGCACCGGGGGCGGGTGGAGCCGGCGGGGGTTCCTCGCAGCGGCGACCGTGACCGCGGCGGCCGCTACCGGAGCCGGTGTGCTGGGGCGCACTGTGTCCGGGCAGCGCGGCCAGGGCGCCATCGCCTCCCGCGGCAACCTCGCCCTGCCCGCCCCTGCATCACCGGCTCCGCCTGTTCCGCCCGGCGCGCAGTTGAAGGTGCCGGGGATCAGCGAGTTCACCACACCGAACCGCGACTTCTACCGCGTCGACACCGCCCTCGTCGTCCCCAAGATCGACGCCGGTACCTGGCGGCTGCGCATCCACGGCAAAGGTGTCACCCGGCCCCGCACCTACACCCTCGAACAGCTCTTGGCCCGCCCGCTGATCGAACGCGACATCACCCTCGCCTGCGTCTCCAACGAGGTGGGCGGCCCCTACATCGGCAACGCCCGATGGCTCGGTGTTCCCCTGGCCGGCCTGCTGGCCGAATGCGGGGTCAAGCCGCCGTCGAAGGGCGGCACCGCCGATCAACTGGTGGCCCGTTCCGTGGACGGCATGACCCTCGGCTCCCCGGTCGAGGACGTCATGGACGGACGGGACGCGATCCTCGCGGTCGGCATGAACGGCGAACCGCTCCCCTTCGACCACGGCTTCCCCGTCCGCATGCTCGTCCCCGGCCTCTACGGCTACGTCTCCGCCTGCAAATGGATCGAAGACATCGAGCTGACCACGTTCGACGCCTACGACCCGTACTGGGTCAAACGCAAGTGGGCCCGTCGGGCGCCGATCAAGACACAGTCCCGCATCGACACCCCCAAGCCCTTCGCCCGCCCGGCAGCCGGCACCGTCGTGATCGCCGGCGTCGCATGGGCCCAGCGCCGCGGCATCACCCGCGTCGAAGTCCGCATCGACGACGGCTCCTGGCAGGACGCCGACCTTGCTGTCCAAGACACCGTCGACACCTGGCGCCAGTGGTCCCATCGCTGGCAGGCAGCCCCCGGCGGCCACACGATCACCGTCCGCGCCACCGACGGCACCGGCCAGACGCAGACCGAGCAGCGCACGCCGACCATCCCCGACGGAGCGAGCGGCTGGCACAGCGTCTTCGTCACCATCGCCTAAGCCACCGGGCCAGCTTCCCCCGACGCAGGTCCGGAAGAACCACCGACAGACCCCAGATTCACGTCATCTCTTCAAGGAGAAATTGATCATGAACAGCATGCAGATCCGCCGTACCGGGATCGCCGTGGCCGCAGCCGTCCTGCTGCCCTTCTCGCTGGCCGCCTGCTCCGACTCCTCCAGCGACACCAAGGCAGCACCCCCCGCCGCCGGTGACTCTGCCAAGACCAGCGAGGCGCCGACGGGCGACTCGATGACGGGTGACGAGCCGTTCGGCCCGGCCTGTTCCGGCGTCCCGCAGGAGGGCGCGGGCTCCTTCGACGGTATGGCCAAGGACCCGGTCGCCACCGCCGCGTCCAACAACCCGGCCCTGTCCACCCTGGTTGCCGCCGTCAAGCAGGCCGGCCTGGTCGACACTCTCAACAACGCCAAGGACATCACCGTCTTCGCCCCGACCAACGACGCCTTCGCGAAGATCCCGAAGGCCGACCTCGACAAGGTCCTCGCCGACAAGGAGATGCTGACAAAGATCCTCACCTACCACGTCGTGGGCCAGAAGCTGACGCCGAAGCAGCTGGAGAACGGGTCCTTCGAGACCCTGCAGAAGGGCATGGTCACCACCAAGGGCTCCGGCGAGGCCTACAAGGTCAACGACACCGCCTCCGTGGTCTGCGGCAACGTCAAGACCGCCAACGCCAACGTCTACATCATCGACACCGTCCTCATGCCGAAGTAGCCGCGCGGCAACGCACCGCCGCACCCAGGCCTGTGGCCCGGCACCCCCTTGGAAGGAGAGGAGGTGCCGGGCCGCAGGCAGTCGCTAGAAGCCGGCAGGCAGCCGTCGCCTCGATAGCGGCCTTCTGCTTGCCGGAACGGGCAAAGGTGTGAATACGTTCATTGCGACGGGTTGCTGCTACCGCTGGTTGATGGCCAGGGCGAGGTCGGTGACCTGGTACTTCTTCGGGAAGGCACCCTTGTCGGTAGCCTTACCGTTCAGCACGTTGACCGCGTACAGGCGGTATGCACCGTCGTCTCCGACGGCCGCGAAGCCGTGATTCGTGCCGCTGGCCTCGTTGTAGATGTCGAACCCGGCGTCCAGGTCCGCGGCAACGCCGAGATTCCCGGTCGGGGCGAGGGTGCCTGCGTTCGCCGGGGACTGCAGCGAGATCCGGTCGGCCAGCGTGTCGAGGTCGAACAGGGTCGTGGCGGTCGCGGTGTTGAGATCGTTGTTGGTGTACGCCGCACCGGTGACCCCCGTCGCGGTGGTCGGCGGAGTGCCGGGAGCGCGGAAGCCGGTCTCCACGATCAAGGTCTGGGGCAGGCGGCGGTGGCTCACCTCGGCCTGACCCGGAGTGGATCGACCACTGGCCGGCGTCCTGGTCCAGCAGACGGGCGAAGACCGCGGGGCCGTCGAACCGGGGGAGGCGCAGCCAGTCCACCGCCCGACCGAACTCACCAGCGCCGAGAGCCGGCAGTCCGAGAGCGTCAGGTAGTCGCGGATGGGCAGCTCGTTCCGCGTCGACGGCACCGCAAACGGAGGCGCCGTCATTCCGTGCCGCAGCACTCCCCGCTCCGAGACTGGCGACGTGACGGCAAGCCCCGGAGCAGCCGGGTGGGGAACGAAGAGCAACCCTGGGGAAGATTCGAGATCCGTATCAGAAACGTGACGCCGGACCGCCTTCGGTAAGTGCCTGGTCGGCGAGGAGGTCCCATCCTTTCCGGCGGCGGCACCGAATAAGGGTCATGGCATCCGACGTCCCCCGGTCCGACCGCGGCGGACACGCCCGGCGGCCCGCACGCTCGCTCGCCGGACCCGGGGCCGGATTTCCGAGGAGCCCACCGTGACGACAAGACCCGCAGAGGCGTCACCCCCGGCTGCACATCAACTTGGACAACCCCGCGAACCTGTCGGCGTGGAAGGCGTCCTCGTCCGCATTCTCGCGGACGTCACACACCGCGACTGCGTGCCTGTCGACAGCCACTTCTTCGACGAACTCGGCGCCGACTCCATGGTGATGGCCCGATTCTGCGCACGGATCAGGAAGACCGAGGGGTTGCCGCCGGTATCGATGAAGGACATCTACCGGCATCCGACGATCGACAGCCTGGCCGCGGCGCTCGCCGCGCCCGAACCCACGGGCCGGACGGCTCCAGCGCCGCGGATGCCCGAGCCCGCGAAGGGAACTCCGCACTACCTCCTCTGCGGTGCCCTGCAGCTACTGACGTTCCTCGGATACTCCTGCGTCATCGCCTTCGTCGGTGTCCGGGGCTACGAGTGGATCTCCGCAGGGTCGGGCCCCGCAGATGTGTACCTGCGGTCGGTGCTGTTCGGTGCGGCCGCCCTCGCGTGGCTGTGCGTCCTTCCGGTTCTGGCGAAGTGGACGCTCATCGGCAGGTGGCAGCCTTGCCAGATCCGGGTCTGGAGCCTGAGCTACTTCCGTTTCTGGACGGTCAGGACGCTCGTCCGGTCGGCTCCGCCGGTGCTGTTCGTCGGGTCACCGCTCTACGTGCTCTACCTGAGGGCGCTCGGAGCGAGGATCGGCCGCGGCGTCGCAGTCTTCTCGCGGAACGTACCGGTGTGCACCGACCTGCTCGCCGTCGGTGACGGCACAGTGATCCGGAAGGACTCGTACTTCACCTGCTACCGGGCTCAGGCCGGGCTGATCCAGGCGGGCCCGGTCTCCATAGGCAAGGACGCGGTCGTCGGCGAGGCCACCGTCCTCGACATCGGGACCGCGCTGGGAGACCGGGCCCGGCTCGCCCATGCCTCAGCCCTGCACAGTGGGCAGACGGTGCCAGACGGTGAACACTGGCACGGCTCGCCCGCGCTGCGGGCCGATGCGCGCTACCCGGTGGTCGGCCCGGCCGATCGCGGCGGCCTGCGCCGGGCGGTTCACGGAGTCCTGCAGATACCGGCCGTACTGCTGGTCTACCTGCCGCTGTCCTTCGGCGGCGTGAGCCTTCTCCTGGCCGAGCTCCCGCAACTGGCCGCCGTGCTGGAACCGGGCCCGATGGCACTGGCGTCGTGGGCGTTCTACACCGAGGCGCTGGCGGCCTCGCTGGTCCTGTTCTTCGGTGCGATCGTCCTCGGGCTCCTGCTGATCGCCACGGTTCCCCGGCTGCTGGCCCGGGCCATCACGCCGGGCACGGTCTACCCGCTCTACGGCTTCCGGTACGGGATGCACCGGACGATCACTCTGATGACCAACAGACGCTTCTTCACGCACCTGTTCGGTGACAGCTCGTGCATCGTCCACTACCTCCGCTTCCTCGGGTACGACCTCTCCCGAGTCGAGCAGACCGGATCGAACTTCGGCACCGAGGTCAAGCAGGACTCCCCGTACCTGAGTTCCGTCGGCAGCGGAACGATGGTCGCGGACGGGCTCTCGATCAACAACGCCGAGTTCTCCAGCACTTCCTTCCGGGTGTCCAGGGTCTCGATCGGGCCGCGCAACTTCCTCGGCAACCGGATCGCGTACCCCCCGCGCGGCAGGACGGGTGACAACTGCCTCCTCGCGACCAAGGTCATGGTGCCCGTCGACGGAAAGTTCAGGGAGGGCGTGGGACTGCTGGGTTCGCCGAGCTTCGAGCTCCCCCGATCGGTCCTGCGGGACAGCACCTTCGACCGGCTGAAGACCGACGGGGAACAACGCCGCCTGCTGCCCGCCAAGAACCGCCACAATGCCGCCACCGCGGCGTGGTACCTGATCGTGCGGTGGCTCTGCTTCTTCCTGATCACCCTGATCATCGCGGCCGCCGCCGAACTCTACGGCGCGCTGGGCGCCGCGGCGGTCGCACTGGCCAACGTCGTGGTCCTGCTGTTCACGGCCCTGTACTTCGTGCTCGTCGAACGCGCCGTCACCTCCCGGCACCCGACCGGTCCGCTTTTCTGCTCGATCTACGACCTCCGCTTCTGGCAGCGCGAGCGCTTCTGGAAGGTCCCCTCGGAGACGTACCTGCGGCTCTTCAACGGCACACCGTTCAAGAACGTGATCTGGAGGCTTCTGGGTGTCCGAATCGGCAGCAGGGTCTTCGACGACGGCTGCTCCCTGACCGAGCGGTCCATGGTCACCCTCGGAGACGACTGCACGCTCAACGCCGGCAGCGTGGTCGAGTGCCACTCCCAGGAGGACGGCGCCTTCAAGTCGGAGCGCACCTCCATCGGATCCGGCTGCACCCTCGGGATCGGTGCCTTCGTGCACTACGGAGTCGCCCTCGGTGACGGCACGGTGCTGGCCCCCGATTCCTTCCTCATGAAGGGCGAGACCGTCCCCCCGCACGCGCACTGGGGAGGAAACCCGGCCCGGCAGATCAGCCAGGGCAACGACACCTAGGGTCTGTTGTGAAAGTGCTGGTCACAGCCACTCGTTGATGGCTGCGACCAGCACGGTCGCTTCGTAGCGGACGGCGAGTTTGTCGTACCGGGTGGCGACGGCCCGGTGGCGCTTGAGGCGGTTGATTCCGCACTCGACCGCGTGTCGCTGCTTGTAGTCGTCTCTGTCGAACGTCGGTGGCCGGCCCCCGCGCGAACCGCGCTTGAGGCGGTTGCGGACTCGGTCCGCTGGAACGGGGATGGTGGCCTTGATGCCGCGTCTGCGCAGGTAGGAGCGGTTGCTGCGGGAGTCGTAGGCCTTGTCGGCCCGCACTCGGTCCGGGCGTTTGCGAGGTCTGCCGGGCCCGAGCCGGGGTACCCGGATCGCTTCCAGGACCGGCTCGAACTGCGGGGAGTCACCCCGCTGCCCGGCCGTGATCACAATGGACAGGGGTTTCTGCCCCTGCTCGACGGCGAGGTGGATTTTGCTGGTCAGGCCTCCGCGGGAGCGTCCGAGTCCGTGGTCGGCCGGCTCGACTGCGACTCCGCCGGGCGGCTCCTTTTGGAGATCCCCCTTTTCGCCGCGCCTGCGGCGTGCTGGTGGGCCCGGCAGACGGTGGAGTCGACGTTCACGTCCCAGGTGATCAAGCCCTTGGCGTCCGCCTCGGCCTGGAGCCGGGTGAGGATCCTCGCCCAGGTTCCGTCCCGCTGCCAGCGCCGGAACAGGTCGTAGACCCGGTCCCACGGCCCGTAGCGCTCCGGCACGTCACGCCACGGGGCACCGGTGCGGGTCCGCCACCGTATGCCGTCTATCAGCTGCCGCCGCGTCCACACCTGCGGACGGCCCGGCTTGATGCCCTGCGGCAGCAGCGGCTCAAGCCGGGCCCACTGGCCATTCGTCAGATCTCCACGTCCCACAAGACGTGATCATGAATGAACAAGATCCACTTTCGCAACAGGCCCTAGCCGAGCACCGCCCACAGCCGGGAAGCCTTCCAGGGACCCCGCGAAGTGATCGTGGCCATGACCGATCCGCTGCACCCGAACGACTGCTCCCCGACCATCGAGGTGACCCTCACATGACCACCATCGACTACACCGCCGACTTCACCGGGACGGACCGGTCAGGGGCCCGGCCGCGTGTACCGCCGTTCGCGGTGATCCCTGGAGCACAGGTCCAAAGGGCCCTGCTGGGACGCGAGCAGTGCATCGTGGACGTGGTCCAGGAGACCTACCGGCTCCACAGCGCAGGCTTGACGGTCAACCCTCCGTCCTCCTTCCTCAGGTTTCCCGACCGCCGGTCGTCTCGCATCATCGCGCTGCCCGCCTCCATCGGCGGAGCCTCACCGGTGGACGGCCTGAAGTGGATCTCCAGCTTCCCGGAGAACGTGAGATCCGAGATTCCCCGGGCCTCAGCCGTCCTGATCCTCAACGACCCTGTCACCGGCTACCCCTTCGCATGCTTGGAGAGTTCCATCATCAGCGCCAGCAGAACCGCTGCGTCGGCGGCGTTGGCGGCCGACTGGCTCAGTCGCGGCCGCTCCCGCCCAGCTCACATCGGATTCATCGGGGCAGGACTGATCGCCCGCTACATTCACGCCTTCCTGACAGGCACGGGATGGAACTTCGAACAGCTCGGCGTGCACGACCTTTCGCCCAGCAGCGCATCCGGGTTCCGTATGTATCTGGAGCAGGCGGGCTCCACGGACCGGATCACCATTCACGAGTCCCCGGAGGATCTCATCCGAGCCAGTGACCTCATCGTCTTCGCCACCGTCGCCAGCGAACCCCATGTGTCTGAGCCGTCCTGGTTCCGGCACCATCCAGTGGTACTGCACGTGTCATTGCGCGACCTCGCCCCTCAGGTCCTTCTGGCCGCGACCAACATCGTCGACGACATCGACCACTGCCTCAGTGCCGACACGTCACCACACCTCACTGAACGGCTCACCGGTAACCGCCGATTCCTCGCCGGCACCCTGGACGACGTGATCGCCGGACGAGTCACCGTACCCGCAGGCCGGACGACGGTGTTCTCACCGTTCGGCCTCGGAGTCCTCGACCTCGCCGTCGGCAAGTACGTCTACGACGAGGTGATCCAGTCGGGCGAACTGCGGGTCGTCGAAGATTTCTTCCACGAACTGCGCCGGTACGGATGAGTGCCACCGGTACATCCGCGCGGGGCGATGGCCCGACTGTCCGGCCGTACGGCCGTCCCGCGTAGCTCACGGAGTTGAGGCGATCATCGTGCATGTCATATCCGTTCCCCACGCTTTCAACGAAGAGGAACTCTTCATCGACCTGCGGCAGGCTCTCGGTTGCCCGCTCTTCCTCAAATGCGAGGGCTTCAATTTCGCCGGATCGGTCAAGCTGAAGGCCGCGATCGAGATGGTCGAGTCCGGCGAGCGGGACGGCACCGTCACCCCGGACTCCATCCTGGTCGAATCCTCTTCCGGAAACCTCGGCGTCGCCCTGAGCGTGATCGCGGCCAGCAAGGATACCGGTTCATCTGTGTGACGGACTCGCGCTGCAACCTGGCGACCCGGCTCATGATGGAAGCCCTGGGCAGCACCGTCCACGTCATCACCGATCACGAGGCCGGCGGTAGTTTGCTGGCTGCACGGCTCGCCTACGTCCAGGGCCTGTGCGACGCGGACGACCGGTGTGTTTGGCTCAGCCAGTACACCAATCCGGCCAACTGGAGGGCTCATTACCACAGTACTGCTCCAGCCATCGCCCGAGGATTCCCGGAGCTCGATGTGCTCTTCGTGGGAGCCGGGACCACCGGCACGCTCATGGGATGCGCCCGTTTCTTCAACGAGTGGCACCGGCCCGTGAAGATCATCGCAATCGACAGTGTGGGCTCGGTGACGTTCGGCGGCGCCCCAGGACGGCGGATGATCCCGGGCCTGGGCATGAGCGTCCCACCACCACTCCTCGACAAGTCCATGGTCGACGAGGCCGTACTCGTCGAAGAAGCGGACACCATCCGCACCTGCCGGGCCCTCGCCCGCCGGGGCTTCCTCTTCGGCGGCTCGACCGGCACGATCGTCAGCGGAGCCACTGACTGGCTGGCACAACACCAGGACACACGCGTCACCGCAGTTGCCGTAGCGCCCGACCTGGGGGAACGCTACCTCGACACCATCTACCAGGAGAACTGGGTGCAGGGACTCTACGGCAGCCAACAGGAATCCGGAGCACTCGAGCCACACCTCCCACGCCCCCACGTGCTACTCGAGCGCTCTCAGTCGCGAACCCCGGTGGGGCCGCGGCCTCACTGATGGGCGGGACTCATCGAACTCGACGGGGGACCCCTGGTCGGGGCCCTATTCTCCCGAAGCTGCCACGAGACAAGTAGCTCTCTGTAGCGGGGCGGGGCCCGCTCAGAACCTCAAGTGATCGATGGGTCTACGGGATCTCCGCCAGGAATCCCGGCAATGAGCCCTTGGGCACGCATCGCTTCAGTCCCGGGACGGGCCACAGTGGTCCGGCGGGCAGTCACCCCTCGCGGCACCTAGGATCAGAGTCGTGAAGGTGTCACACATCCATCTCACCGTTCGTGACCTGGAGGCGGCGGTCAGCTGGTTCCGCAGCGTTCTGGAGGTCACGCCCGGTTTCCGGGACGAGCGGATGGCGGAGTTGGAGCTGGGCGGGCTGGGCGTCGTCCTCGATGAGGGACCGACGGACAGCCAGGCCACCATCGCGCTCGCGAGCAGCAACTGCGACGTGGACTACGCGCGCCTCCTGCATCGGGGCGCCGACACGATGGAACCACCCGGCGACCGGCCCTGGGGCACCAGAGCCGCCTACCTCAAGGGGCCGGCCGCGATCACGATCGAGATCGACCAGCCGTTGAGCGGACGGAGTCCGGAGTGACTCGGCGTTGGCCAAAGCGCTGCTCCTCCCTCAGCTCCGCGCCGAGCCCGGAGGGCATACCCCGCCGACCGCGGGCCCCGCCGCGCGTGCTCCAGAGCCAGCTCGACGCCACTGGCGGAAGCCGGGTGTGATCCGGTCTTCTCGGAGAAGATCAGTATTCGGGTCAAGGTGCGGCCGGAGTTCGTCAAGGCGATGGGTAGGAGGTGTGGCGTCGGATGGCCTCGTTGCGCAGCCGCTGCAGTGCGGGCTCCAGTATCTACCGGGCCCCGTCGAGCACGAGAAGGCCCAGGCGTGCCACGAGGCCGTCGAGGTGGCCCACGTCGACTTCGCTGCCCTTCAGGACGCAGCAGCCCCGGCAACCCGATTCCTCACGCCAGGAGTCGAGGTGCAAGGTACTCCGGCACGCCGTGCGGGGACGCCGGTTCTGCCGTCACGCGGCCGCAGTCTCGACCGGCAGTTCGGCCAGCCGCCATTCCAGCATGCCGTCCATCAGCCGGATCGCCTTGCGGCCGCGCTTCTGAAGCAGGCGTACGGCGTCGTGGGCGAGGACGCAGTAGGCGCCGCGGCAGTACGCGACGACCTCGACGTCGTCCGGTAGTTCGGCGATGCGTTCGGCGAGTTCCTCGACCGGGATGGAGATCGCGCCGGGGATGTGGCCTGCGGCGTATTCCTCGGCCGGGCGGACGTCGAGGACGACGACTTCGCCCGCCTGGGCCCGGGCTCGCAGTTCTTCGCGGTCGACCTCTTGCGCCGCGTCCGTGCCGAGGTATGCGGTGCGGGCCGGTTCGACGGCGGCCTGGTGGCTCTGGGCGACCTGGCGGAGCAGGGCGTAGAGGGCGGCGACGTCGGCGCCGGCGAGGCGGTAGTGGATCCGTACGCCCTCGCGGCGGGTGGCGACGAGTCCGGCCTGCTTGAGGGTCTGCAGGTGCGCGGAGGCGGTGGTCAGGTTCAGTCCGGCCGCCTTGGCGAGCGCGTCGACGGTGCGTTCTCCCTGGGCCAGCAGGTCGAGCAGTTCCAGGCGTTTCCCGCTGCTCAGTGCCTTGCCCGTGTGGGCGAAAGCGTCGTACAGGGCCGACTTGCGTGCGGCGTCTCCCATGGCATCCTCCATAGATCCATGGAATATTATATCTATGGGTGGGCGCTGGGACCACCGAGCCCCTGCCGTGACATCTGGAGGACCTGATGGGCTTCGCCGACGATCATTTGATACCGCTGGTGGACGAGGGGCTGGGCAACAGCGCCTACCTCGTCGACCTCGGCGACGGACGCGCCCTCGCGGTGGACGCGAGCCGCGACCTGCGCGCGCTGCGGGCCGCTGCCGGACAGCGGCGGATGCGGGTGGCGTACGCGGCCGACACCCACCTGCACGCCGATTTCCTCTCCGGTGCCGTGCAGCTAGCGCACGACGACGACGCGACGGTGCTGGCCTCGGCCGCCGGCCACCGCGCTTTCCCGCACACGCCCCTCGCCGACGGCGACGAGACCGACCTCGGCGGCCTGACCCTGCGGGCCCTGGCCACCCCGGGCCATACCGACGAGCACCTCTCCTTCCTCCTGCTGGACGGCGCGCGGGAGCTGGGAGTCTTCACCGGTGGTTCGCTGATCGTCGGCTCGGCCGCGCGCACCGATCTCCTCGGTGCAGACCGCGCCGAGGAGCTGGCGCGCGCCCAGTACCGCTCGCTGGCGCGCCTGGCAGAGCTGCCGGACGGCACCGCGGTCTGGCCCACCCACGGCGCAGGCTCCTTCTGCTCCGCCCCTCCCGGCGCCGAACGCACCACCACCATCGGTGACCAGCGACGGGCCAATTCGCTGCTCGCCGCCCCGGACGAGGACGCCTTCGTACGGCAGCTGCTGGGGAGCCTCGGCTCCTACCCGGCGTACTTCGACCGGCTGGGCGAGGTGAACCGGCGTGGGCCGGCGGTCCTCGACTCCGCACCCACGCTGGCCCCGCTCACGGTGGCCGAGGTCCGCGGCCTCCTCGGCCAGGGCGCCCAGCTCGTCGACGTCCGCTCCGTCGCCGATTTCGCCGCAGGCCACATACCCGGCGCGATCTCGATCCCGCTGCGCGGGCAGTTCGCGACCTGGCTGGGCTGGCTGCTGCCCGACGACAGCCCGCTCGTGTTCGTCACCTCCCCCGGCCAGGACCCCGCGGAGCTCACCTGGCAGGCCCTGAAGATCGGCTACGAGCGGCTGGCCGGGCACCTCGACGGCGGCATGGACGCCTGGACCTCCGCCGGTGGACTGCGCCAGAGCATCGAATTGCTCACCGCCGACCGCATCGGGAGCCGGCCCTTCCTGGACGTCCGCCAGCGGGCGGAACACACCGCAGGGCACATCGCCGCCGCGGTCCACATCGAACTCGGCGATCTCGCGGCCCGCTCCGCCGAGGCTCCGGCCGGCGCCGTAGTGACCTGCGGGCACGGCGAGCGCGCCATGACGGCCGCCAGCCTCCTACAGCGCGCCGGACAGCGGGATCTCGCCGTCCTCGACGGCGGCCCGGGCGACTGGGCCCAGGCCACCGGCCGCCCCCTGCAGGAGGGGGCGTGAGCATCCACGCCGACGGCGACACCGGTACCGGTATCGGTTCCGGCATACGCCTCGGACTGCGGGCCAACCTCCCCCAGTTCGCCTTGCTCGTCGCGGTCAACGCGCTCGTCGGCGGGATGCTCGGCCAGGAACGCACCGTCCTGCCGCTGCTCGCCGACGACGTCTTCCACCTCTCCGCCTACACTGCCGCCCTCACCTACATCGTGGCGTTCGGCGCGACGAAGGCCGTCACCAACTTCTTCGCCGGAACCTGGTCGGACCGGTACGGCCGCAAGCCGGTCCTGATCGCCGGATGGCTGATCGCCCTGCCCGTGCCCGCCATGCTCGCCTGGGGTCCCTCCTGGGGCTGGATCATCACCGCGAACATCCTGCTCGGCATCAACCAGGGCCTGACCTGGTCCACCACCGTCATCATGAAAATCGACCTGGCCGGCCCCGAACGCCGGGGACTCGCCATGGGCTTCAACGAAGCCGCCGGATACGGCGCCGTCGCCGCCACCGCCATGGCCACCGGCGCCATCGCCGAACACGCAGGACTGCGCCCCGCCCCGTTCCTGCTGGGAGCCGCCTACGCCGTCCTGGCGCTCGGCCTGTCCACCTTCGCCGTACGCGAGACCCGCGACCACGCCCGCTTCGAAGCCGCCCGCCACCCCAACCCCACAGACAGCGCGCATGACGCGGAACTGACCACCGGCCAGATCGTCCGCCTCACCAGCCTCCGCGACAAAGCCCTCTCGGCCGCCAGCCAGGCCGGCCTCGTCAACAACCTCAACGACGCCCTCGCCTGGGGCATCTTCCCCCTACTCTTCGCCGCCCACGGCCTGTCCATCACCCGGATCGGCCTCCTCGCCGCCCTCTACCCGGCCGTCTGGGGCGCCGGACAGACGCTCACCGGCTGGTGGTCCGACCACATCGGCCGCAAACACCTCATCACCACGGGCATGCTGCTCCAGGCCGCCGCCATCGCCCTCGTCGCCGCCGGCACCACCTTCGCCGTCTGGGCCACCGCCCAGATCCTCCTCGGCATCGGCACCGCCCTCGTCTACCCCACCCTGCTCGCCGTCATCGGCGACGTCGCCCACCCCGCCTGGCGCGCCCGCGCCGTCGGCGTCTACCGCCTCTGGCGAGACGGCGGCTTCGCCGCCGGCGCCCTCCTCGCCGGCATCCTCGCCGACGCCTACGGCCTCACCACCGCCGTCTACGCCATCGCCGCCATCACCGCCGCCTCAGGCATCCTCGTCGCGGTGCGCATGTACGAAACACACCCCCGCACCTGACCACCACACCGCAGAGGTCCCCACTCCCGTGGCGATGCGCGCGCGAGCTTGGGGGAAAGTCTCCGGCTTGAGCTGCGCTTCGAACGGGATAGCGTGCGCCCGAAGCCGGCAAGCGCGGGACTGGTCCCGCTGCGCGACTGACTCACGAACTACGTCAACGAGACGCTGGATGTTGATGGCTGTGGCTGCTTGAGACACCCTATGGTCGGGCCGTCTCCTGCATCTCGTCCTGGATTCGGACGCGAGTCCATCCCGACGGAGCGGGCCGTCTACTCTCGGGCGAGAAGCCGAGGAAATGGGGTTGTCATGGTGCGTGGACGGATAACGGGCCGGCCGGTGGTGCTCGCCATCGCAGCAGTAACGGTGGTCCTGCTCGGGGCCGGCATGTACTGGTTCCAGCCATGGAAACTGTGGCAGGACGAAACGGTGCGCGACGCGCTGCCCTCAGCCGCACCGACCCCGACAGCGATGGTGACTGCACAGCCGAACACGACTGCCTCGCCGTCGGCCCCGGCCGGGCCGCAGACGATCGCTGCGGGCGAGCTGATCAGTCATGAGCACACGACGACCGGCAGTGTGAAGATCGTCCGCCTGGCCGACGGTTCGCACACACTGCGGCTGGAGAACCTCGACACGAGCAACGGGCCGGACCTGCGGGTGTGGCTCACCGACGCGCCGGTCAAGGAAGGGGAGGCTGGCTGGCACGTCTTCGACGACGGCAAGTACGTCAGCCTGGGCAAGCTCAAGGGCAACAAGGGCGACCAGAACTACACCCTTCCCGCCGATGTCGACCTCTCCCAGTACACGAGCGTCAGCATCTGGTGCGACCGCTTCGACGTCTCCTTCGGTGCCGCGGCTCTCGCGAAGGCCTGACGAAGACGGACCGAAAAAAGCGGCCCGTCGGCTTCGTGCCGGCGGGCCGCTCGCCGCAGCGGGCCGCCTGTCACCAGGTCTTGTTCATTCGGGGGCCGCTCAGCCCCGCTTCCCGACTTGACCATCAAGTGCCCCATCCACCGGACCGGGGCGGGGAGTTGAGGTCGTGCTCCGCTCTTGCGGTCGGCGTTGCCCGTCGCGTGGCCCAGCTGATGACTACGGCTGCCGCTGCGATGGCGTACCAGGAGTGGCCGGGCGTCAGCAGCAGGAAGGCGATGCCGGTGGTCAGCAAGGCTCCGCTCCAAGGGCGTTCGGGCAGTGCGGCGGCGGGCGACCGTGCGCGGGATGAACACAGGGCTCAACGTGGCAGTCGGCGGGCCCCTGGATGGCGCTTGGAGACACGCGGCATCAGCGTTTCGTGTAAGCCGGGGCCGTCACGCACCGGCCGTACGGTGTTCCGCGTTGTCGTCGGCATCGCCAGCGGCATGACGCCGAGCAGGCCCTGTCGCTCGGCCACGGTCTCTGTGGTGTCGCCGGTGTTCATCGCCGTTCTGCTGCCCGGGTCAGCTGGGTGAGTGCCGTGGCGAAGCGGGTGTGGGGTGCTGAGGTGGCCACGGCGTGGGCGTCGGCTGCGGTGTCGACGTCGCGCAGCATCGGCAGGTCGCGGACCGTGAGGCCCGCCGCGGTGAGCCTGCGCCGCTGGTGCGCGCAGACTTCGGATTCGGGCACCGGCACCCCGTGCACCAGTGCGGGGTCGGGTTCGGCCAGGCCCAGGGCCCAGAAACCGCCGTCGAGGGCGGGGCCGATCCATGCGCCGCAATGGTGCCAGGCGTCCTCGGCGAGGGCGGGTGCGAGGTCGGCGGGCGTGGCCTGCGGGGTGTCCATGGCGATCAGGACGGCAGGGCCTGTGCAGAGCGCGAAGGCGGCGGCCAGCCGCTCGTCGAGTCGGCCCTGGCCTTGGGGGACGACGTCGATGCCCGGTGGAAGCCAGGGGCCTGGTTCGCCCTCCAGCACCAGGACGCGGCGTCGCGCGGGGGCGGCGAGCATCATGGCCAGGGTGTCGGCGAGCATCGCCTCGGCGAGGACGGCCGCCTCCTGGGGTGTGTACGGCGGGGTGAGGCGTGTTTTGACGCGGCCGGGAAGGGGTTCCTTGGCGATGACGAGCAGCGTCGTCACAGCCCACCTGCCTCTCTGGCTTTCGTGAGTGGAGGCTGGGCGAGCACGGCGCGCATGTCGTGCACGGTGTGCCAGGTGCCCCGCCAGGTCCCGGTGACCTTCGACTTTCCGGTCCTGGGCCGGTAGGCGACGTCCGTCTCCCGGATCCGCCAGCCGGCGTCGGCGGCGCGGACGACCATCTGCAGCGGATAGCCGCTGCGTCGGTCGGTGAGGTCCAGGCCGAGCAGCGCCTCCCGGCGGGCGGCGCGCATCGGGCCGAGATCGCGCAGCCGAAGTCCGGTCCGCCTCCGTAGCATCCCCGCCAGCACCAGATTTCCGGCCCGTGCGTGCAGCGGCCAGGCACCGTGCCCTTGTGGCCGCCGCCGGCCCAGCATCAGATCGGCCCGCCCCTCTGCGACCTCGCGCACGAGGGCGGGCAGCAGACCGGGGTCGAGTGAGGCGTCGCAGTCGCAGAAGCAGACGATCTCGGAACGGGCCGCCATCAGTCCGGTGTGACAGGCGGCGCCGAAACCGCGCCGCGGTTCCTCCACCACCGTTGCGCCCAGGTCGCGGGCGAGGTCGCCGGAACCATCTCCGGAGCCGTTGTCGACGACGATCGCCCGCCAGCCGGGCGGGATGCGTTCCAGCACCCACGGCAGAGCGCGGGCTTCATCCAGACACGGCAGGACGACATCCACCGTCGCCGCGTTCGAGGCGCTCACGCCCCACACCGTACCCACCCTGGATGCCCCTGCGGGGTATTCGCTTCTCACTACTCGCGGGCGTCGCCCGCCCCGCGCAGGGGACTGTGCGCGAACTCCCTCATTCCCTCGGCGAAGGCGATCTCCGCCCGCCAGCCCAGCTCGCCGGCCAGCCGCCGTGAGGAGGTGGTGATGTGCCGTACGTCCCCCAGCCGGTACTCGCCGGTGACCACCGGTTCCGCGCCGCCGTACGCCCGGGCCAGAGCGCGGGCCATCTCCCCGACCGTGTGCGGTTCGCCGCTGCCGGTGTTGAACGCCGTCAGCACGCCCGGCTCCCGGCCGGCCAGTGCCTCCAGCGCCACCGCATTGGCCGCGGCCACGTCCCGGACGTGCACGAAGTCCCGCCGCTGACCGCCGTCCTCGAACACGCGCGGCGCCTGGCCCCGCGCGAGCGCCGAGCGGAAGAACGAAGCCACACCCGCGTACGGGGTGTCGCGCGGCATCCCCGGCCCGTACACGTTGTGGTAGCGCAGTGCCACCGCCCGGCCGCCGCACGCCCGCGCCCACGCGGCGGCCAGATACTCCTGGGCAATCTTGGTCGCGGCGTACACATTGCGCGGATCGGCCCGCGCTTCCTCGTCCACCAGCCCGGGCACCAGCTCGGCCCCGCAGCAGGGGGATGCGGGCTCGAAGCGGCCGGCGCCGAGGTCCGCAGCCGTGCGAGGCCCGGGCCGGACGCGGCCGTGCCGGGGGCAGTCGTAGCGGCCCTCCCCGTACACGGCCATCGACCCCGCCAGCACCAGCCCGCGCACCCCGGCCTCCGCCATGGCCGCCAGCAGCACCGCCGTCCCCAGGTCATTGCAGCTCACGTACTCCGGCGCGTCCGCGAAGTCCTTGCCCAGGCCCACCATGGCCGCCTGATGGCAAACCGCATCCACTCCCCGCAGCGCCCGGGCCAGAGCCGGGCCGTCCCGGACATCCGCGCGGACCCACTCGACTCCGGCCGGTGGGGGAGGCGGGGCCGCCAGATGCGCAGCGGACGTCAGCACGTCGAGCACGACGGGTTCATGGCCGCGGGCGGCGAGCATGGTGACGATGTGCGAGCCGATGAACCCCGCGCCTCCGGTGACCAGTACACGCATGATCACCACGCTAGGCGCTGCGATGCCCCACTACCCGGGAGTGCGCCCGTACGCGCCAGCGGTGCAAGGCATGGCGAACCCATCCGGCGGGAAGGGGCCGCCGCACCGGTGCCCGCGCCGTGTGGGTGCGGGCAGACAGACGGAAAAGTGCAGGACAGCCCGGCCCAGGCCGCCACGGCAGCCGGCCCTTGACCGGTCCGACACCACCCCGGTGATCAACAGAGAGCTCCCGTCACCGGAGCCGGACAGCTCAATGGTGAAGGTGTGGCCGGCCACCGGAGGGCTTCCGCGCCGGGCGTGCTGGGCTTCCCGGGGCTGTCCGCCCTGGTCCGGGGTGGTGCCGTTCACGTTCCGTAAGGCCACGCGGGCTTGCCACCGCGGTGGCGGCGTGAGTCGATGGAAGTGCAGTCGGCAGATCCTCAGCTCCGCCGGCACGATCAGAGGTCGCTCAGCATGGCCGTCACCAAAGGGACTGTGAACCCCGTTCCGGAACCCCTGGGCTCGTCCCGCCCCTCGCGGGTGCTGCTGGCCGTCTGCCGTGTCACGGTCGGTCTCCTGTGGATCCAGAACTTGTCCTGGAAGAACCCGCCGCACTTCGGGAACAACAGCGACCCCCCGCAGGATCTGTACGCCTGGACCCTGAACGGGGTGGAGCACGAGGTGTTCGGCCCGTGGGCGTGGCTGGTCGAGCACGTGATCATCCCGAACTTCGCGGTATTCGCCTGGGGGGCCTTCGCGATCGAGGCGTGCCTGGGCGCGTTCCTGCTGGTGGGCCTTGCCACCCGCTTCTGGGCCGTGATCGGACTGGTTCAGACGACCGCCATCACCTTCTCCGTGCTGAACACCCCGCACGAGTGGTTCTGGTCGTACTTCCTGATGTATGCCGTGCACCTGGCGCTACTTGCCACCGCGGCCGGCCGCGCCTACGGGGTGGACGGCGCGCTGCGCCCCGTATGGCGCCAGCGGCCCGGCCGGCTGTCGAAGGTGCTGCTCGCAGCGTCGTAGGGAGGATCCCACCATGACACAGGCTCCGGGTTCCGCTGTCGGCCGTACGGCCGTCGGGCTGGGCGTGGGCGCTGCCCTGTGCACGGTGCTGGGCATCGCGGACGCCCCGCCGTGGCGGATCGTCACGCTCGGCGGCACCGGCATGCTGGTCCTGCTGCTCCTGGCCGTCGCGGCCGTCGGCGCGGGGCTGTCCGGCGTGCGCAGCCTGATCGCTGTGGCGGGTGCGGGTTTCCTGGCGGCAGCGGTGCTACAGCTGGCGCAGATCGCCTGGACGGGTGCGAACCTGCTCGGAGGCGACGGTTCCACCGTCGCGCTGCTCCTCGGATTCGCCGTGGGCCTGCTCGCCCTCGGTCTCACCCCGGCGCTTGCAGCCGGTAGGGGAACTTCTGCCCCAGCCCCGGGAAGGCATGATCCCGCATGAACCTCGACACTGTGCTGCATCCCGTCCTGGCCGCCGCCGCGGAACACGCCCCGGCCGTTGATGCGGACGGCCGCTTCCCCGCGGAGGCGGTATCGGCGCTGGCCGCCTCCGGCCTGCTGGGCCTGACCCTGCCCGAGCCGGAAGGCGGGCTGGGAGGCGGCCCACAGGAATTCGCCCAGGTAACCGCCGCACTGGCCGAGGCCTGCGGATCGACGGCCATGGTCTACCTCATGCACATCAGCGCGGCCATGACCGTGATGTCGGCCCCACCCCCGGGGGCGCCGTCCCTGCTGTCGGGCATGGCCGACGGGCGGATGCTCGCCACGCTCGCCTTCAGCGAGCCCGGCTCCCGCTCCCATTTCTGGGCGCCCCTGTCCCAGGCCAAACGCGACGGCGGGCCGGACGCACAGTTCACCGCGGACAAGAGCTGGGTGACCTCCGCCGGTCACGCACAGCTCTACGTCACCTCCGTGCAGTCGGCCGACGAACCCGGCACCGTCGACCTGTACGCCATCGAAGCAGACCGGCCTGGCGTGAGCGTGACCGGCTCATTCCTCGGTCTCGGCCTGCGGGGCAACGCCTCCGCCCCCATGCGGTTCGAGGTGAGCGTCCCGGACACCGCACGCCTCGGGGAGGCGGGAAGCGGCCTGGCCCGGATGACCGAGACGGTCATGCCCTGGTTCAACCTCGGCAACGCCGCCGTCTCCCTGGGGCTTGCCTCCGCCGCCCTGCAGGCAGCCGTGCGGCACACCATGAGCGCGACCCTCCAGCACACCGGGCAGACCCTCGCCGAGCTGCCCACCATCCGCGCCCGCCTCGCCCAGACCTCCCTGCGGCTGGAAGCCGCGAACGCCTACCTGGCCGCCGCAGCGGCGAGCATGGCCGCACCCGACGAGCAGACCCCCCTGTACGTCCTGGGGGTCAAGGCCCTGGCCAACGACACCGCCCTGGCCGTCACCGACGACGCCATGCGGGTGTGTGGCGGCGCCGCCTTCTCGCACCACCTGGCCATCGAACGCTACTTCCGCGACGCGCGCGCCGGCCACGTCATGGCCCCCACAGCCGACGTCCTGTACGACTTCTACGGCAAGGCCATCACCGGCCAGCCGGTGTTCGGCTGAACCCCGCCACCCGTCCGAAGGAGAGGCGCTATGGAACCGCTGGTGGTGGGCGCCGTGGCCTACACCCCCAACGTCGTGCCCATCTGGGAGGGCATCCGCGACTACTACCGCACCGGCCCCGTCGAGATGGACTTCGTCCTGTTCTCCAACTACGCCCGTCAGGTCGACGCGCTGCTCGCCGGGACCATCGACATCGCCTGGAACACCAACCTGGCCTGGGTCCGCACCGTCCTGCAGACCGGCCACCGCGCCCGCGCACTCGCGATGCGTGACACCGACCTGACCTTCCGCAGCCATCTCGTCTGCCGCGCCGGAGCCGGCCTTCGCGGCCCCGAAGACCTCAAGGGCCGCCGGCTGGCGCTGGGCAGCCGAGACTCCGCACAGGCCGCCATCCTCCCCCTGCACTACCTGCGCCGCGAAGGCATCACCGACGGCGACGTCGAGCTCCTGCGCATCGACAGCGACCTGGGTAAGCACGGCGACACCGGCCGCAGCGAACTCGACGCCATCCGCGCCGTCCTCGACGGCGACGCCGACGCCGCCGCCATCGGCATCAACACCTGGGAATCCATCGGCCGGGACGAGCTGATGCCCGACGCCCTGGAATCGTTCTGGACCAGCCCCACCTACTGCCACTGCAACTTCACAGCCCTCGACACTCTCGACGAAGACCGGGCCGACGCCTGGACCAATCACCTCCTGGACATGGACTGGAACAACCCCGAGCACCGGCGCATCCTGGAACTGGAAGGTTTGCACCGCTGGGTACGCCCCCAGCTAGACGGCTACACCGACCTCTTCCAAGCGGTCGCAGAACAGGAGATCGCATCCCGATGGTGATCCTCGACCTCGTCGAGAAGCTCTCCGCCACCGCGGAAGGCGACACCATCACGCTCCCGCTCACCTCACCCCACGACGCGGCACTCGCCGCCGCATGGTGTGATCGCACGGGCAACACCCTCATCACGGCGGATGAGGCCGGCGTCACGGTCCGCAGGGGACGCCCGCCGGACCCGATCGCCGCCCTGCCCGCCGACCGCCGCCCCGGCGCCCGGCTGTGGCTCTACACCAACTTCGACTGCAACCTCGCCTGCGACTACTGCTGCGCCCGCTCCTCCCCCCAGACCGACCGGCGCGCCCTCGGCCTGGACAAGATCCGTCAGATCGCGCAAGCCGCCCCCGCGGCCGGGGTCAGAGAAATCCTCCTCACCGGCGGGGAACCCTTCCTCCTCCCCGACCTCGATGAGATCGTCACCGCCTGCACCGCCGCCCTGCCCACCACACTCCTCACCAACGGCATGCTCTTTCGCGGACACCGCCTCCAGATCCTCCAAGCCATGCCCCGCGACCGGCTCACCCTGCAGATCAGCCTCGACTCCGCAACCCCCGAACTCCACGACTCCCACCGGGGCGCCGGCACCTGGACCAAAGCCGTCGCCGGCATCCGCACCGCACACGCCGAAGGCTTCACCGTGCGGGTGGCCGCCACCCTCACCACCGACGACCGGCACGAAGAGCAAGAGCTGCGCGCCTTCTTCGACACCCTCGGCATCCCCCGCGAACACCAGGTCGTCCGCCCCCTCGCCCACGAAGGCGCCGCCGACGAGGGCCTGGAGTTCACCATGGAAACACTCGTACCCGAGGTCACCATCACCGCCGACGGCGTGTACTGGCACCCCGTGACAGCCGACAACGACGAACAACTCGTCACCCGCCACATCCTCCCCCTCAACGCCGCGATCGACCTCGTCCAAGCGACGTTCCGCAGCTACAGGCTCAAAGCCGAAGCCGCCGCCCGCACCTTCCCCTGCGCCTGAATGACCGCGGCACACCGTTCTTCCTGCCCCGTGTCTGCCGCGCGCTCGACCGGCCCCCGCAGGAGAGTGGATCCCATGACGTACGACGAAGGGCTGGCCGAGCGGATCCGGGAGCAGCTCGGCGAGCGGCCCGGCCTCACCGAGAAGCGGATGTTCGGCGGCCTCTCCTTCCTGCTCGACGGCAACATGACCGTGGGCGTGGTCGGCGACGAGCTCATCGCCCGCGTGGGTCCGGACCAGAGCGAGCGGGCCCTTGCCCGCCCCGAGGCCCGCCCCATGGACTTCACCGGCCGCCCGATGCGCGGCTGGGTGACGGTCGGCGGTTCCGGCCTCGCCGAGGATTCCGTCCTGGAGTACTGGATCACGGCGGCCCTGACCTTCGCCGGTACCCTGCCGCCCAAGTGACGACCGTACTCACTGCTCCAGCAGCGCCTTGAGCGCCGCCAGGTCCTTGTGCTGCGCGCGGCGCATGGCCGCCGCCATGGCGTGTGCACCGAGTGCGGCGAAGCCGCGGGGCTCGCCCCGGTTGCGGAGTGTCATGCGGGTGTGGTCCGAGCCCTGGCCGTAGGGCTCCCAGGTGTAGGTGGTCTCCATGGGGAAGGGGCCCTGCTCCGTCCGCATCACGAGCAGGCGCCCTGGCTCGTACGCGGTGATCTGGTAGGTGTAGGCGAGCCGCCGGCCGAGGAAGCGGGCGACGAACGCGACCCGGGAGCCGACCGCGACCGGCGGCGGGGTCCGCCAGTCGACGGAGGTGATGTTGGCGTACCAGTCGGGCGCGTGGGAAGGGTCGGCCGCGTAGGCGGCGACCTGATCGCACGGGGCGGCGATCACGGCTTCGGTGAGTACGTCGACCTTCATCGCGGGCTCTCAGACGCTGAAGAAGGGACTCGGCTCGCCGGTCTCGGCGTAGTCCTTCAGACGGGTCATGAGCAGGCCCCAGGTCTCGCTGATCATCGGGATCTCGGCCTCGTCCTCCCGGAAGCCGGAGTGTGAGAACGCCACGCGGGTGCCGTCGGGGGTGCCGGTCAGGGTCCAGGTGATGGTGGTGCCGGCCCAGTGGGGCGGGAAGGCGCCGACGTTCACCCAGACGACGCGGTCCTCGTCGGCCTGGTCGCGGCGGAGCTGGAAGGGCTCGGGGACGCCGGGGAAGTTGAAGTACAGGACCTCGTCCTTGCGGTTGACGTCGTTGGTCCACCAGCCGGTGAGGCCGTCGTGCGTGTTCAGCGCTTCCAGGACGCGGGCCCGGTCGGCGGCGATGTCGGTCTCGTAGGTGATCTCGGTCATGACTTGCTCCTAGTGATGCGGCGTGGGGGTTACCCGTGGGGCTTACTTAAGTCGAGACTAAAATAAGACTCGCCGGGTTGGCAAACTGCAGCGTGGACTAAAATTCGGTGCATGGACGCGGTACAGGTCATCGCCGAGCCCAGACGGCGCGAGATCCTGCGGCTGATCTGGGAAGACGAGCTGTCCGCGGGCGACATCGCGGCCCGGTTCGAGGTCACCTTCGGGGCCGTCTCCCAGCATCTGAAGGTGCTGCGGGACACCGGCCTGGTTACCCTGCGGAAGGACGGGACCAAGCGCTTCTACCGGGCTGACCGGGAGGCGCTGGGCCCGCTCGCGGAGTACCTGCAGAGCATGTGGAGCGCCAAGCTCGACACCCTGGCCCGGCTCGCCGAAGAGGCCGAACGGAGCGAGAACCCCTCATGACGACCCCCGCGACCCCCACAGACACCGTCACCCTCGAACGGCACATCGCGGCCCGCCCGGAAACCGTCTTCGGCTTCTTCACCGACCGCGAGAAGTGGCTGTCCTGGATGGGCGCCGACGGTACGTTCTCCTTCGAGCCCGGCGGCGCGTACCGCACGCGGGTCACCGGCGAGAACATCGCCTCCGGCCGCTTCCTGACCGTCGACCCGCCCAAGCGGCTCGTGTTCACCTGGGGGTGGGAGGAGGGCGGTATGCCCGTGCCGGCCGGCTCCACCACCGTGGAGATCACCCTCGAACCCACCGCAGGCGGCACCCTGCTCCGTCTGGTCCACAGCGGCCTGCCGTCCCCCGAGGCCTGTGCGGCCCACGCGGAGGGCTGGCAGCACTATGTCGCCCGCCTCGCGGCCCGCGCCGAGGGCGGCGACCCCGGCCCGGACGCCTGGATGCAGCAACCGGCGGGCTGACCGCCCCAGCGGGCCAGCGGTCGCTCCCGCCAGGCCCGCGTATCGGCGACGCCTTCTGCCACGGGGGCTCCCTCCATGTGCAGTACGCCCCCGGGGTCACCTTCTCGCGCAATCGCTGAGAGCTGACATTCGTGCAGTGGGACGGTCCGTGCTCACCCTGGGAGCGTGGGCCACGGAGCAGCCACCGAACTCGCCGACTCCGTGGGTATGGAGCAGTCCGCCTGCTCCCATCAGCTCCGGCTGCTGCGCAACCTCGGCTTGGCCACCGGCACACGCCAGGGCGCTCGGTCGTCTACGCCCTCCACGACAACCACGTCGCCGGGCTCCTCGATCAGGCCCTCTACCACGTAGAGCACCTGTGCCTGGGCATCACGGACACCCGCACCGAAGAGGCCGTACCGGTGGCCGTCTCCTGGACGTCAGGACCTTGGAAGGAGGGTGGTTGGCCAGCAGCTCCTCGATACTCGCGGCGAAGTTTCCGCTGGTCAAGCACGGCCTGGAGGGAGCCGGCGAGGCTCGGGACGATCAGCGCGGCCGTGTCCGTGCCCGGGACGACGACGGTCTGCTCGTCCAGCGCGGTGAAGATGTCCTCGACCAGCCGCTCGGCCATCCGCGGCGCTTTCGGCCGTATCAAGGTCACGAGCCGCCGCCGTCCGGCCTTGCGGATCTGTGCGGGGGAACCGAACTGGTCGAGGAGCCTGAGCACCGCCGGGTGCTGCACTCGCGGGCCCAGCACCCGTTCCAGCGACGGGTGGATCTGAGTGAGCCGGCCCCGCAGTCGGTTACTGATCCTCGTCGCTTCGCCGGCCAGATCGTCGTCGAACCCGACGATCATCTCCAGCTCGACGATGGTCTCGTCTTCGAGGCCGACCGAGCGGAGCGTGTGCGGCATGACGCGGGCGGCGTCGGCGATGACGAAGGCGTCGCGGGCATCGGTCTTGGCCTCACCGGGATAGAGATCGGCGATCCGCCGCATCGTCAGCCCCGGCAGATAGGCCATGGGGCAGCCCATGTCCCGGGCCACCGCCAGCGGCAGAGCGCCGATGGAGGCCGGCTGGTCGACGACCACGAGCACGGTTCCGTGCTTGGCCTGCAGTTTCCCGAAGACCTTGCGGAGCTTGGGTTCGCTGTTGGGCAGCCGTTTATCGAAGGCCTTCTTCCCGGCCGGGGTGACGGCGGTGGCGTGGTGTTCGCCTTTGCCGACGTCCAGGCCGAGGAAAGCGCCGATGCCACTGATGTCGATCACGTGCGTCCTTCGGTCGTCCCCGTCGCCCGGCCGTCCCACGGCACCGATCGCCACATCCACATTACGAAGAGCCTCCCGACCTGCGGAAAGGCGGGTGGTCATGCCCCTGATCAGCGGTCTATCGATGCCTCCGGAGCCGGTGACACCACCCCCCAAGACATGCGATCGACAGGGGGAGAAAGTCATGCCAACTCCGGAGGCCGGGCGCCCCATTGCGGGGCCACCAAGAAGGTAAGGGGGGCTGACCAGCTGGTCAGGGCGGGTTGACGTGGTTTCAGGTTCACTTGCTCGGTCGCTGCCTGGCTGGCGTAGTGCTTCTCCCCGTACTCGATCGGGCTGAGGTAGCCGAGTCGTTTCTGGATGCGACGGGGGTTGTAGAAGCCGTCGATGTACTCGAAGAGCGCGAGGTTCGCTTCTGCCCTGGTGGCGAAGACGCGGCCGCGGATGCACTCGGTCTTGACGACCATCCACAGGTTCTCCGCGAGGGCGTTGTCAAACGAGTCGCCGACCGAGCCCATGGACGCCTGGATACCGGCCCTGACCAGGCGTGTTGTGAGCTTCGCGGACGTGTATTGACAGCCGTGGTCGGCATGGTGAATGAGCTCACCGGGGGCGACTTCGCGGCTGGCCAGGGCATACGCCAGCGTGGTCAGGACCAGGTCGACGTCCGCGCGGGCGGAGGTTTCCCAGGCCACTACCCGGCGGGAGAACGCGTCGCGGATCGCGGACAGCCACAGCGGGCCCTCCTCGGTCGCGATCATGGTCAGGTCGGTGACCCGCAGCCGGTTCGGCAGGTTCGCGGTGAAGTCGCGTTGTACCAGGTCAGGGGCCAGATCGGCGTCCTGGTCACGTCGGGTGAAGCCCTTGCCCCGCCGGGGACTGATCCCGGCCAGGCCGGCCTGGCGCATGAGCCGTTCGACGCGTTTGCGGCCGACGTGGACGCCTTCACGCTGGAGGACGGCGTGCACGCGGGGTGAGCCGTAGATCCCGCCGGAGTCGGCGTGGACCTGCCGGATCTTCCCTGTGAGCTCGGCGTCCTGGCGGCGTCGCTCGCACGGCTCCTTCTCGGCCAGGCGCCAGCGGTAATAGGTGGAGGAGGGGAGGGAAGGTTCCCGGAGTACGGGCTCGACCCCCGGGTGCGGGTGCTCGTCGATGAGCGCTCTCACCTGCGCCGGGTCGGGTCGAGCTGGGCCGCGAAAAAGGCCGAGGCCGTCCGCAGGACCTCGTTCGCCCGCTTGAGCTGGGCATTCTCTCTCCGCAGAGCGGCCAGCTCCTCACGCTCGACGGTAGTGAGGATGTCGCCTCGCTCGCCGGCATCGGCCCTCGGCCTGACGGATCCAGTTGCGCAGAGCCTCGTGGTGCACGCCGAGTTCCTCGGCCATGCGGCGGATCACGGGCTTCGGCTCGGCGGTCCGGTACATCCGAACCGCACGCTCACGCAACTCCAGCGGGTACTTCCTCGGGGCAGGCATCGTCTGGGCTCCTCTCATGAGACCCATCTGACCCCCTGTCACTCATCCCCGTATCTCGGGGGAACCTCATGCCGCCCGTGGGTGCAGGGGCGGTTTTCGACGCCAGGAGGTAGAGGGTGAACACCCCCGCGACCGCTCCGGCGATCGAAGGCAGCGCGTCACCGATGCCGGTCGTGTCGGGCCGGCTCAGGGCCGCGGCGGCGCCGACGATCCCGAACAGCAGCACCCCGGCGGCGCCGGCTCGCCGATGACGCAGGCTGAGCACGCCCAAGCCGATGGCGATGAGCCCGAGGAGGACGAGAATCCCGAGCTGCAGGACGATCTTGTCGTTCTCCCCGAACATGCGGATCGCGAAGTCCTTCACACCGGCCGGAGTCCGGTCGATGACCGCGCCGCCCACCACGTCACGGGTCCGGCGGCGGGCCGCACCAGTCCGGCGACCAGCTCGGCCACGGCGAGCGCCGTGAACGCGGCCAGAAGTCCGGCCGACGCGCCCAGCGCGGCGCGGGAAAGGATGCTGCGAAAGCTACTCACACCCGGCATTCGGCAGCACCCGCCCGGCGGATTGTTCCCGCACCCGAATGGGTGACCCGCTCTCCCCTCGTGCCTAGGGCACGGGAGTGGATGCCGCCGGCCGGCCGGGGTCACCGGCTGCCGGGGCGGGGCTCACAGCGTCATCGACACGAACTTCGTCACCGGGGAGGAGTGCGGGCCACCAGGTGCGGTGTCCGAGGTCGAGAATGAGCGCCGGGACGAGGAAGAGTCGCACGAGGAGGGTGTCGACCAGGACTCCGATCGCGACGATGCAGCCGATCTGAGCCAGGTAGAGCAGGGGCATCACGCCGAGTGCGGCGAAGGTGGCGGCAAGGATGATCCCGGCGGCGCTGATGACGCCGCTGGTGGTCTCCAGCCCTCGCCGCACCCCGGCCGCAGTACCCTGCTCGACTGCGTCGCTGCGGATCCGGTGGACGAGGAAGATGTTGTAGTCCACACCGAGCGCGACGAGGAAGACGAAGGAGAACAGCACCACGGCTGGCTCGGTGGCGGTGCTGCCGAGAATCACCTGGAAGACAAGTGCGGCGGAGCCGAACGCGGTGAGCAGGCTGACCCATGCGGCCGCCACGAGCAGCAGAGGTAGGAGCAGGCAGCGCAGCAGGACGATCAGAACGGCCAGCACCACCGCCAGCACCAAGGGCATGATCAACCTGTGGCCGCTTACGGATGCCTGATGCAGATCGGCGAGCTGTGCGCTCTGCCCGCCGACCAGCGCCCCGGTCCCGGCCAGTGAGGCGCCCAGCCGAAAGACGGCGAGCCGGGCCTGTGCGCTGTCCGGGGTGTCCGTCAGCGTCGCCAGGATCTGCTCCCGGCTGCCAGGCCCGGACGGCGGGACGGCTGTGATCGCTACGCCGGGCGTTGCGGCGATCCGGCTGCGGACCTCGGCGGTCCGGGCGGGAGCGACGATGACCAGGGGGCTCGCGGCGCCGGCCGGAAAGTGGCGTGCGAGGACGCTCTGCCCGACAACGGAGGGAGCCTGGGCCGGCAGGGCCTGGTGCAGCGGTACACCAGTCTGAGTGAGCAGCGGCGCACAAGCCGCTCCCGCGGCGAGCAGGATGAGGCAGCCGATCCACACCCGGCGCGGACGGTGCTCGATCGCACGCGCAGACCAAGCCGGCCCGCCTCCCGCCAGGGCTCCGGCGGGGGGCCGCCACGTGTGCCAGCCGCACAGAGTCAGGACGGCCGGCAGGAACGTCAGCGACACGGTGGCGCAGCAGACCATGGCGATCACTACCGCCGGTCCCAGAGCCCGTTCGGAGGGCAGAGCGCTGAATACCAGTGTCACCATCGCGCAGGCGATGGTCGCGGCGCTGGCCAGCACCGGCGGGGCCGTGGCCCGGTACGCGGCCGCCATCGCCCGCGCGGTGTCGGGCTGTTCGGCGAGTTCTTCTCGGTAGCGGGCTGTCAGGAGGAGGGCGTAGTCGGTGCTCGCCCCGACGGTCAGGACGAACACGATGCCCTGGCTCTGACCGTCGATCGGCAGGCGGCCCGACCAGGCCAGTGCGTACAGCGCGGCGCACGCTGCTGCCAGGGCAAGCAGCGCGCAGGCCATCACCAGCAGGGGCATCAGCAGACTGCGGTAGACCAGCAGCAGGATCAGCAGGATGCCGCCGAGGGTGACGGCCAGCAGAGTGCCGTCGGTCTTCGCAAAGGCGCCGTCGAGGTCGGCCTGCGCAGCGGCGGGCCCTGCCAGGTGCACGATCGTGCCGCCGACCGATGCCGCCGCATCACGGATGGCGGTGAGCTGGGCGGGCAGGCCTGCGGGACCGGCGGTGATCAGCAAGACCATGGCTCGGCCGTCCGGCGCGGGAACCGGCACCCCAGCGGGGCCGGCACCGGCCAGGCGGGCGGTGACTTGACGTGCTGCCTCGATTTGGCGCCGGGTGATCTGCTCGCTCTCGATACGAGGGTCCAGATCACGGCGAGGGGTAGCGGCTGATCCGCGCCGGTGGGGTTGAGCAGCTGGTCTACCTGGGCGGACTCTGTCGCTGCCGGGAGTTGCACGTCCTGACCGGTCTTCGCCACTTCGCCAAGACGGACCATGTAGGGGCCGGCGGCGAAGGCCAGGACCAGCCACAGCCCGAGCACGGCGAGTGACCCTGCCCGATTGAACCTCCGCACGAAGACGTACCTCTCCGCTAGTGCCTCCGGCGCCGCCCGGCGGGCTCCGCCCGGCCGTGGAAAGTGGACACCTCGGGACTGCTGCCCTCGGTGCGATTCGGTACGGGAGCAGGGCCGGGATGGGTTCTCGCTGCGGATGTCACCTGAACGGCCGCAGAGCCTTTCGGGATGCTCGCGCAATCCGCCAGGCGGTCCGTTTCGAATCGACCACATGAGGCTCCTGCAGTGAGGGGCCGCGAAACGCAACCGATCGAGAAGTTGGAGGGGGTGAGTGTGATGACCGCATCCCTGTGCACGCGCCGGCCGGTTGCCGGGGCGGCGTCGGCCGGGCTTCTGGCCGGTGCTTTCGTGCTGGGCGTATCCGGCCCGGCGAACGCCAAAGGTCCACGGTACCTCGCTGCGGCCATCGGCACGCGCCACTACGGCTGCCCGGCGCGCCCTCCGCTTCTCCACACCGACGGCCGCCACTGCGTCCTCGAGCGGGGAGCGCAGGGCAGGCAGCCATCAGGTGCCGGTGGAGCCGGCCCGGGTCAGCGGAGGGGGACGTTCAGTTCCGCGCCGCCTGCGAAGTCGATCGTCTGGAGGGCGGTGTTGTAGTGGTTGTAGAGGGTGTCGACACCGTCGATGACGAGGGCGAGCCGGTGGCCGGCGGGAACGTCGTAGGCGGTGGAGAACATCTCGAGGTCCAGGGTGAAGGGTTGCCCCGGCGTCTTGCCGTGGAAGCTCAGTGGGCCGTGGGTGATCAGCTCGCCGATACCGAGCGCGTTGACGCTGTAGAGATAGGCGACCGTTGTCCCGCTGGACCGGTTGCTGGTGACGGTCGTCCGCACCGTGGGGGTGCCGCGCACCTGCTGGACGGTGTCGTAGCGCTCGGTTTGCCAGACGGCCGCGCGGGTGCTGGGCAGCAGCGGGACGGAGACCTTCGGGGAGGACTGGGCGAACTGGTCCAGCATGCTGGAGAGGAAGGAGATGCCGGCGTTCGCGCCGGACCCCACGCTGGGGAGGATGTCCTCGTCGTCCGTGAACCGGATGTTCTTCGTGCGGCTCGGGACGGCGCCCCAGCTGGGGTAGCCCTCGTGGGCGCCGCCGGAACGCGACTTCAGCTGGACGGGCTGCTCGGCGTCTATGCCGTTGCCGACGCCCTTCAGGTGGTGGTCGAACCAGCGGTAGGTGTTGTCCCAGACGTCGTTGGGCAGCCCGAACAGGCCGAGGCCCTCTGCGGTGGCGTGGTCGCCGGGGCGCAGTTCCAGGCGCTTGGGGCCGTTCAGCTTCTCGTAGAAGGACGTGTACTGGTTCGGGGCGAAGAACGAGTCGCCCCAGGCGTTGGCCAGCATGACCGCGGTGTCGTTGGCGTTGAGCGCGTCCACCTGGCGTGCGGCGGAGCGCTGCTCGGCCCAGGGGATGACCTCGCCGATGCGGTCCGTCTTCCCGCTGAGCATGATCTCCATCTTCTCGGCGGCCTCCGCGCTGGGCCTGCCTGTCGCGTAGCCCAGGCTCGCGAGGATCGCGGCGGCCTGCGTGTGCTGCGTCTCGCCCTTGTACAGGGACTCGATGAGGTCCGCCCAGCCGCTCATCGCGGACACGGCGTCGACACGGTCGTCCTGGGCGGCCGTCAGCAGGCTGATGCCCGCGCCGTAGGAGATGCCGGCCATGCCGATCAGCTCGGGGTCCGCGGCGGTGTTGGCCAGGGCCCAGTCGATCACCTTGCGGGCGTCGGCGATGTCCTTGGGGCCGGCCACCTCGATCTCACCCTCGGACTGCCAGAAGCCGCGGACGTTGTACGAGACGACGACGTAGCCCTTCTCGGCCAGCTTCTTCGCCTGCGCGATGTACTCGATCTGCGGCATCGCCCAACTCGTGGGCAGCACGATGACGGGGTGGTCGCGGCTGGTGTCGCTGGGGGCGACGACGTTCGCGGCGAGTTTCACACCCTCGTGGCCGGCGATGTGGACGAAACGCGTCGTGGTGGGAAGAGTCTGGGAGGCCGTGGCGGCTGTCGGGGCTTCGGCCGCCCGGGCGGTGGGCGTGGGACCAACCCCGATTCCCGTCACGACGGCGGCCGACGCGGCGACGGCGATGCGGGATCTGCGGGAGCGGAAACGGGGGGTGGGGGTGGTGCGGCTCATGACGCGGCTCCTGGCTCGGTGCCGTGGGCAGGCGGGAATCGGCACGCGCGGAAGTACGCCCGCCGGGCCGGACGCCGACGGGTTCTCGCTTCGTCACCCGCGCTTGAACCATTGGTTACCGGCAGGTAAGTCGTGGCTCAAGGATGGGCCAGAACCAGCCAATATCTATTTGGCTTCTCCATCAGAAATTTGCGAACGAGTTTGTGACCCGTCACAAGTTCTCGTGGGCGTCGTACGCCGTGAGGGCTGCGTGCACCCGTGCCAGATCAGCCGGCCGGGTCGCGTCGAGGCCCGTCAGAGCGGTGATCCGCCGCAGCCGGTAGTCCAGGGTGTTGGGGTGGACGCTCAGCCGCTCCGCGGTGGAGCGCCGGTCCATGCCGCCGGACAGGTAGGCCCTGAGCGTCTCCAACAGCTCCGGCTTCCCGGCCAGCGGTGCGAGAAGCGAGGAGAGCTGCGTCAGTGCGGGCCCGGGACGGGTCAGCTGGTACTCCAGCAGCACGTCCGCCAGCCGGTACAGTCCCGGCGGGCGGCCCGACGCTTGGGCGACCTTGCGGACCTCGCCGGCCAGCCGTGCCCCGTCGCGCACCCCGTCCGGCGCTGCGATCACGATGCCCGCGGTGATCGCAGCGCCGGAGCCCCGGGTCATGTGCCCGAGGACACCGTCCGCCCAGTCCGCCACAGCCTCCGGCACGTCACCCGCCGACGCCGTGGCACGCTCACCGGCCGGCCCGCTCGGAACCGGCAGCAGCGCCAGACCACCGTCCACGGACAACGCCGACAGCACCGTACCCGGCACGTGGCGCTCCAGCTCCATCCGTAGCCGCCGCAGTTTGCGGCGCCCGGCGACCACCGGGTCCACGCCCGGAGTCCGCTCTTCCAGATGCGCGCCCACAGACAGGCTCAGCACCACGAACCGCGCTGGCAAGCGGATACCGGCTCGGTCGGCCGCTTCCTGTGTGGGCGAACCCGCCAGCAGCGCGTCCAGCAGCGCCTGCTGCGCGAAGTGCTCGACGCCGAACGCTGCCTGCCGCTCCTGGAAGTACCCCCCCACGCCCGCCGCCGTGACTCTCTGGAGGTACTGCATCAGCACGCGGTTCAGCGTGAGGATGCCCTGGACGTCCTTCGGCCCCACCATCGGCGACAACGTATCGAGCACCACCTGCGCGCCCAGATGGTAGGCACTGATCACCGAGTCGAGAACCAGCCCCTCCTCGGCACGGTGAGCCGCCGACTCCCGGATGAGGGCGAGCTGCTCACGCCCCGGCAGCTCCCCGGTGCGCAGCACCTCGGCGAAGCCCTGGATGCATTGGTACGCCACCCGGGTGATCTCGTTGCGCAGTTCCTCCGACGGCAGCGCGCTGTAGGCGGGCAACTGGCCCGCGAGTTCGTCCACCACGCGCCTGGCAAGGTCGCGGGAGTGCGCCGAGAGCTGCCGGTGCACAGGGATTCCACCGAAGGAGATATCCGCGAGTTTGAGATCAGTCACAGAATCACTGTGGCAGGCGGTATGCGTTCAGTGGCAGATATGAAGTCCGGTCAAAGCGATAAACGATCACAGCGGTGCCAGGGCACTGCCCGTCCTCAGAGATCGGCGGTGTCCGGCGTCGCGCTCCGGGCGACTGGGGACATCGACGGTAGGTACCCGGGGGCCAAGGCATCGTGGCCGAGGTCGCCGGCTCAGGTGGAGAGGGGCTGTTCGGCCCAGATGCACTTGCCGTGCGGCGTGTAGCGGGTGCCCCAGCGGTGCGCCATGGCGGCGACGAGCTGGAGCCCGCGGCCGCCCTCGTCCGTGTCGGAGGCGTGCCGGATGTGCGGCGTGGTGAGGCTCCCGTCCGTGACCTCGCAGATCAGGCTGCGGCTGCGGAGAAGTCGCAGCCTGATGGGGCCTTTGGCGTGTCGGACGACATTACCGACCAGTTCGCTGACGATCAGTTCGGTCGTCATGGTCAGGTCCTCCAGGCCCCAGGCTTCGAGCTGTTCACGGACGTGGTCACGGGCTTGCCCGGCAGCCTTCGGGTCCTCTGGCAGCGACCAGTTGGCGACGGCCTCCGGCGCGAGGTGTCGGATGCGGGCGATGAGCAGGACGGCGTCGTCGTTCCCTGGGCCCGGCGAGGCAGGGGACAGGGCCGACAGCACCGAGTCACACAGGGCCTCCGGCTCGCGGGCGCGGCCGTCGTGGAAGGCCGCGGCCAGGGTTCGCGCGAGGTGTGACAGGCCGACGTCGATGTCCCGGTTAGAGGCCTCCACCAGCCCATCGGTGTAGAGGACGACCAGGCTGCCGTCCGGCAGTTTTGACGTCGTGGTATCGAACGGCGGAGCCGCCACACCGAGCGGCGGGTTCGCTGCGATGAGGGGGAAGGTGACGGTGCCGTCGGGCGCGACGATCGCCGGTGACGGATGGCCGGCGCTGACAAAAGTGAATTCGTGGTCGACCGGGTCGAAAACGCCGTACAGGCAGGTCGCCAACGAGTCCTCCCCCAGGTCCGCGACGATGTCGTTGAGCCGGCCGAGGATCTCGTCGGGCGGCAGTTCGAGGTCGGAGAGCGTCCGCACGGCCGTGCGCAGTCGGCCCATCGTCGCGGCCTCGGCCATGCCGTGGCCCATGACGTCGCCGACGACGAGGGCCACGCGTTCGGCGGACAGGGGGATGACGTCGTACCAGTCCCCGCCGACCTCGGCCCCGTGCCCGGCCGGAAGGTAGCGTGCGGCGGCGGCGACGGCGGCGACGGACGGCAACTCCCTAGGCAGTAGCGCGCGTTGCAGTTCCCGGGCGCGCTCGGTGGCTGCGTCGTACAGACTCGCCCGTTCCAGGGCCTGTGCGATCAGGCCGCTGAGCTCTTCGAGCAGGCTGCGTTCCTCCTTGCTGAACGTGTGCGGCCGTGCGTAGGAGACGACGCAGACCCCCACCCGGCCCGAGGCGATTAGCGGCAGAAAGGCCTTCGCCATCTTCCCGGTATGGGCTGCGAACGCGGCTGCCTGCGGGTACCGGAGGCTGTACTCGTCCGGCGATTCGATGAAGGACGGGGAGCGGCGTAGCAGCGCTTCCGCGCCGGGGTGCGCGCTGGCGACCGTGAACGGTAGTCCGTCGAACTGGTCCAGGAATGCCCGGGAGTAGCCCTTCGAGCCGACCACCCGCAGGCGGTCGTTGTCCACCGTCACGATGAGCAGGCCGTCCGCCCCGAAGTGCGGCATCAGGCAGCCTGTCACCGCAGTGACGACGTCGTGGACGCTGAGGGCCTCGGAGAGGGACCGGGTGAGCGCGCCCACCAGCGCGGCCCGGTCCGCTGCCGTCCGTTCCGCGTCCGTCCGCTCGGCTTCGCGTAGACGCCGTTCGGTGATGTCCGTGCAGTAGAGGGTGAGCCCGCCCGGTACAGGGACCAACCGCACGTGGTACCAGCGGTCGCTGTCCGTGCCGGGCACGTCGAATCCGGTCGGACTGCCCGTGAGGACGGCCTCGCGGCATCGCTCCTCCAACCGTGGGACACCCTGGATGGCAGGCAGGTCCCACAGCACTCTGCCGCCAAGGCTCGACGAGGAGCCGAGCAGGTGCGCGGCGGCGACGTTGACGAACTCGATCCGCCAGTCGCTGCCGACGGACAGGAAGCCGTCGGTCATGTGACGCAGCGCGCGCCCCAACGGCTCCAGGGCGGCATGCGCCTCGGTGGTGTCCTGCAATGTGCCCTTCAACCGAACGGCCTGCCCCTCCGCGTCCGGGTCCACCTGGCCCAGGGCCCGGATCCAGACATAGGCGCCGTCTGCGGAGGCCATCCGGTACTCGGCGTCGAAAAGCCCGTGGCTGAGGATCGCCACCTCCGCCCCGTGCACCACGTACGGCTGGTCGTCGGGGTGGATGAGATCGGCCCAGCGCTCGACGAGGCCGGTGCCGATCCAGTTGATACCGAGTGCGGTGGTGAAGGCCGGGTCGACGGTGAAAACCCCGCTGTCGAGGTCCCACTCCCAGGCCCCGCCCCGTGTTTCCCCGCGCGCCTGCCGTTCCGGTACGTCGGACGAGGTCAGAAGCGCCGGGGAAAGCCCCTCCGGCCTGGGCACGGCCAGACGCAGCCGTCCCCCCGCCCACCTGGCCACGTCCTCCATGAACGCCCGGTCCTCGGGGCAGGGCTCACCGGACGGCGGGGTGATCAGGGACAGCGCGCCGAGCGGTCCCTGCGGTCCGGGGAGCGCCACGGCCGCGATACCCGAGCCAGCCGGGAGGCCACAGGGTTCGATGGTGACCGGCGGCTTCCCGAGCAGCTGCTCGGGAGCGTCGAGGGTGGGCAGCCAAACGAATCCGCTGCCCTCCCGCACCACGCGAGACGGAGCCGCCGTACCACTGTACGAGATCGTCTCCCACGCCCGCGTGAAAGCGCCGGGGAGCCCGCTGCTCGCGACCAGACGCATCCCGGGCCGGCGATTTCCCGCCACCGGCATGTGGGCCATGCCGCCCCAGGCTCCGAGCTCGGCCATCAGGTGATGGAGGGCGTTGAGCAGGACGTCGGTATCCCCTTGGTCCTCGTCCACGGACGCGAGCATGCTCAGCCTCTCGCCCCGTACCGTACCCAGATGGGCTCTCACCCTGCGGCCTCGCCTGGCGTTCACCTCGGTCTCCATCCCCAGGGATCTCCCCATTCTAGCGATATGACCTGAACACGGACAGTGAGGACGAGTGGGTGCTCGGATGCTCGCCTCGCGCCGGTGTGATGCGCCGACCTCGGTGGCGACCACCGAGGGTACCGAGGGCAGGTCGGCCGGCAGTGCGGTGAAGCGCTCGTCGTCACGCAGAACCAGCTCGGGCAGCAGCGCCACCAGGTCAGTCATCCCGCGACGACTCGCCCACTCATTCGGATGCGCGCAACATGATTGCTTGGTAAGGGCACGCCGGCGAGGTCGTCTGCTGGGCCCGATACCGGAACGACTTCGGAGGTGGCCGAGCCCGAACCGTGGGCTGGTACGGATGCGGGCAAGGCGGGCCCGCCGAGCAACACTGCGTGGTGATCGACACCCACGGCGAGCGGAGACTGTCGCGGCGAGTCGCCAACGACGAGAGCACTGCTCAAACTGATCGCCGACGTCCTGGCACTGGGCGAGGGCGAGCCGGTGACCTGGTCGATCGACCTCAACGCCGGCGGCGCCGCGCTGCCGACCGAAAACGGGCAGCAGCTCCCCTACATCTCGGCGCTGCCGGGTGGTGGGCAGATTCGGACGAGATCGATCAGGGCCGGGGCGACCTGCTGAGGGTTTGAGGTGAGCCGCCACAGGCTCTGGACGATCTTCATCGCGTCGAAGCGGTTCTCGTGCTTGATCCGTTCCCTGGCGGTGGCATGCAGTTGCTGCGCGACGCGTTCCGCGATGGGGGGATGAGTGGCGGCGATCTCGGCGAGCAGCACAAGGGCCTCGACGCTTCCCGGGGTCTGATAGACCTCGAGCGCGCTGCGCGCCGTCAACTCCAGCAGCTCCGAGAGGACTTCTTCTGGGTCCCCGGTGACCCGCCACAGTGCCCGGGCCCGATCCACGGCGTCCCGCGGCGCATCGGACCAGAATTCCGGCTTCCCGCTCAGCGCCGCGTGGAACATCCCCCGCAGCCGGTCCGCCGCAGACGCCCCGAAAGAGCCGCCGAGCGTGACGCAGGCGCGGAGCAGGGTGGGCGCGGTGAGCTGAATGCTCGGTTCGGGGAAGCTGCTGTTGTCGGGCGAGCGCAGCAGAGTGTGTAGAGGCTCGTTGTCTCCGGTGAGGACGTGGTACTCGAAGGGGCTGATGCAGGCGAGGTCCCCGTCGAGCCCGTTGATCAGGTTTCTCAATCGTTCGCGTAGCCGTTCGCGGTGGGCGGCGAGGCACCGCTGTCCATCCGGAGCAGGGCGTGCACGGCCACCATCAACGTATCGTCGTCATCAAGGAGTTCGATCAGTCGCGGGACGACCTGGCCTCCGTCCTGATGCCATTGGCTCAGGACCGAATAGTACGGATGCCAGCGGTTCGCCGTCCCCCTGATCCGGGCAAGCATCGGGTCGAGGAGTACGTCGGCGTGCGCGGCGAAGGGGGGCGAGAGCCTCGGTGAGGCTGAGGTCGCTGCGGTTCCAGCTGCGGTCGATCGTACCGGTGGGGCGGTACGAGAATTCGCCGTGGGCGACGAGCAGCTCGGCGAGGGATGGCACGCAGCGCGCGTCGCCCATCCGGCTCAGTGCCCAGATGGCGTGCTCCCGGGCGAGTTCGTGGGGTTCGCCGGCCGCGGTGAGATGCGCTGCGACGAGGTCGGCCCAGGGCCGTGCGGCTGCTCCGCACATGGCAAGAACCCGCAGGGCGAAGAGACGGTTCTCCAGACGTGCGTCGTCCACGCATTCGGCCACAGTCGGCAGGAGTGCGGGTACGGCGGAGCGCCATCGGGAGATCAGGCTCGCGGCGATCCTGAGGCCGCCCTCGCGCTCTGTGGGTCCGTCGTGGCGCAGCAGCGCGTGCGCGAGGGCGAGCCGTCCGGGGAGGTCGGCTCCGAGCCGCTGGTCGGCTTCGGTGATGACGTCGACCTGAGGGGAGTAGTACTCCACGGGTGGGTAGGCCGATGTGGTTGAGGAGACGAGCAGTGCGTCGGTGGTGACGCGGGCGTACAGGGGATCGGCGTGGTCGGGCAGGGTGCGGCGTAGAGCCTCTACGGCTTCGAGTCGGACGTCGTGGCGGATTTCTTCATCCCATGCGATCCAGGCGTCGATGTCCTGGTCGATGTCGGGTTCCTCTCCCTTCCCTCCGACGGTCATGCGGTGCCGCAGCCACGCGAGTGCTTCTTCGCGTCGGTGGGCGGCGTGGCGGGCGAGCTCTCCGACGGCCAGCACGAGGCGCGCCGCCAGCCATCGGTCCGGCTCGTTGTCGAAGCGCGAGAGGAAGCGGGGGATCAGGGTGTCCGCGTGGGCGGCGGATTGCGCGAGGGCGTCGACCGCGCGGATACGGATGTTGAAGTCGTCGTCGTCGAGCAGCGGCAGCAACCCGTCGGTGGCTCGCTCCCAGGCGGCCGGCCACGCCGGGTCGACGGTGGGCCGCCACTTGCCTTCGAGGATCCGGTCGACCTTCGCGGTCGGGGCGGTGTTGCCCGTCCGCGCAATGTCGGCGATCGTCCGCAGGATCTCGGAACGCGCCGTCACCGCCGGATCCCGGGCTGCCTCGACGAGAAACGGCAGCATCTCGGCGGCCGCCACCCGCACCGAACTGCCGTCGCCGTTGGCCGCGTAGTACAGATGCGTGCAGGTCCTGTCGGCCGTGATGCGGTCGGGCGCCCAGAGCCCTGCCAACACCTCGGGCCCATACTGCTCGCCGGTGTAAGGATCGCGCACCTTCGACCAGTCGACCTGTGCGGCAAGCCGGGCCAGTCGTTGTGCTCTCGCCTCCTGTGCAGACATACCGCCGCTCGCCGCCCTTCGTCAGCCCTTCGGGGTGAGCCCCAGCAGAGGCAGGGCAAGAGGGCGATTGCCCCTGCGCCCGTCCCACGCTTCGTAGACCAGGACCTGCGGACCGGTGATCCGCAGGCCGTCGCGCAGACCGGTCACCGTCATCCCGGCCAGCTTGCGGTAGGCGTCCGAAGGCGACGGCCAGGGCAGCTCGGTCCGCCAGTTGTGGCCATAGACGGTGTCCTGGGGTGCCCGCCAGCCCGCCTCGGCGATCAGCCGGCAGCCCGCCTCTCCAGCGCGCAGTGCAGGGTCGAGATAGTGATCGCCGACCAGTTCGGCCTCCACCGTTTCGTCACTCTGCAGGAACTGCGCGTACCTGCCCGTCTGCCCGCCCTCGCTGATGATCAGCACCGATCCGGCGGTCAGCGAGGCCAGCTGTTCGGCGAGCCCTTCACTGAACCCCTCCCACCTGGTCACAGCAGCCCCTCCTCGTCCATCTGCCGAAGCTCTTCGTCGAGGGACAGCCGTTTGTTGGTCACCAGCTCCAGGTACACCGAGCCTCCCGCGCGCTCGAGGACCAAGGTGGTGTCGGCACCGGCCCAGTGGATCGCAGCATCGGTGCCCGGCTTGCGGTCCGTCGGTTCGCCCAACGACGTGCGCAGCGCGGCGGCCATCCTCGCGAACGCGTCCAGGGTCTGGGCCCATTGCCCCGCGTAGTCGGTCAGGCGCAGCCGAACCCGCTCAACCATCTTCTCGTCCTGCACTCTCCCGCGACGGGACGAGGCGCGGCCGGCCCTCTCGAACCCGGTGTCGAGCAGGTCCCAGCGCGGCCAGATCATCAGCGCCCGACGAGTGAACTGCGTCGACCGCCTCGCACTCGGCGTAGCCCCCAACTCCCACGTACAGTCCAACGACCGCAACTGTCCCGCAAGTTCAACAACCCTGGCATCACTCAACGCACGCCATTGCGTCATACGCTCCCAGAGGCGCGGCGCCTTCACCGCCCGACCCCTGTCCTCCTCACCCTCCACGCGGCCACCCCGCACAAGACGGATACTTTGCCGATCATGACACACCGCCGTTCCGCCCGGATCAGCACCAGATGAGCCACCTGCACGGCACCGTCCGAGCAGTCCCCGAAGACCCGGCCGCGCCCCGGCGAGGAAGGCAGTTTCCAGGTCAGTGAGGGTTGCACTGGCTCGGCGGATTCGTTGTTCATTGATCTGTTCGGCGCGTTTGATGGTTTCGTCGACGTCGTGGCGGGCGGCCTGGTGCTGGTCTTGTCCCGGGCCGTATCCATGAGCGATTGACCTCGCTTCGCCAGGGCCTGTGGCCGTCGTGTCCCCGTGTACTTCGGGGTGGGCCGTCGCGTGACGCGAGACGGCCCGTCGGACGAGGTGCATTCGACGGGCCGTCTCGAACGGTCGAGGACCATGCGGGGTCAAGCGTGCGGGAAGACCGTCAGAGAGCGCAGAGGGCGTCGATGGCGGCGTTGGTCAGGTTGGCCACTCCGGCCCCTGCAGGGCCGGCCATGTTGTACTGGTTGGTGGCGACGGCGGCCTGGGCGCCGTCCTCACGCGTGAGGATGGCGGTGTAGTAGCCGTAGATGGCGCCGCCCTTTGTCCAGACCTTGCCGCAGGTGCCCGGGCCGTTCACCACTTCGTGGGCGAGCCCGAAGGACATGTTGGACTGGCCGGGGTACGGGACGAGGGTCTTGAGCTGATCCGTCATCGCCGCGGAGAGCAGGGTGCCGTCGAGCAGCGCTTCGTGGAGAGCCGCCAAGTCGTCCAGGGTGGACACCATCGCGCCGGCCGCACCGGAGAACTGGACGTTCAGGGTGGTGACGTCGACGTAGGGGCGCTCGCCCCAGTAGTAGAGGGGAACGGCGTACCCCCGGACGTGGTTGCCGTAAAGCTTCGGATCCGACGTGGGGTAACTCGTGCCGGTGAGGCCCAGTCGGTCGATGAGGCGGGTCTTCACCTCGGCAGCCGGCTCGTTGCCCGTCACCGACTTGATGATCATCCCGAGCAGGATGAAGTTGGTGTTGCTGTACTTGACACTCGTACCGGGCGTGAACAGCGGTGCTCGCTGCATGGCCAGCTGCACCAACTGCGCAGGCGGAAATGGCTTGTTCGGGTTGTTGTACGCGTCCGCGTAGACCCTGTCGAGGTATTCGGGCACACCTGAGGTGTGGTTCAGCAGCTGGCGGATCTTGATCTTCTTGCCGTCGTTGCCGTTCCCGGTCACCACGCCCGGCAGCCACCGGTCCACCGTGTCGTCGAGCGACAGCGAGCCCTGATCGGCCAACATCATGGTGACGGCGCCGATGAACGGCTTGGTGTTGCTCCCGATGCGCACCTGTGCCTTCGGGTCCGTCGGCGTCCGGTTGGCCCGGTCGCCGACACCCGCTGTCAGGTACTGGCTCGCTCCGTCCTTGCGGAGCAGCGCGGTGGCACCCGGGTACCCGGCAGTGACTGCCGCATTGAGTCCATTCTGCATCACTTGGTCGGCAGTCTGGGTCGACGCACCGTGAACTTGCCCGGCAGCCGTGACCGTGAGCGCGACCGCCACGGCCAGGGCCGCTCCTGCCTTGCGAGTGAATAAAGAAATAGTCATTGAAATCTCCTTGGTCCGCTGTTCGGCTGCTCTTTAAGGAAGGATTGTCTATGAATGCAATGCAGGGCGAGGTGGCAGATGTAGCATCGCCTCGAACGGTCGTGGTGGGATCTTGGGGCTGAGGCTTTGGGGTGACCTCCTCAGCCCGGCCGGAGTGCAGTCGAGCGCCGGTCCGGCATTTTAGTCCGGAGCGCCAACTCGGCTATCCCGGCCGCGGACTGCGTGATCTCCACAGCGGAGGGGCCCGAATACGACATAGCAACAAGGTAGTAATATCCATCAGGGTTTCTGGCGCACCACACTCGAAACGGCTTCTGAGGCAGGCCCAGGCCAATCACTGCTGAACCGCAGGCAGTTCCGCGAGCGGCGGAGCCGCACTGCGGCTGTCCGGCAGGTCAGTTCGTGACGGTCGGCTTCTCCGGCGCCAGTGAGTTGCCCGCGGGGATCTTGCCGCAACTTGTGGGGGAGGTCTTGCCCGCGAAGCGGTCGTCCAGCCAGTCCATTGCACGCGGTGCCCAATACGGCATGGCGCCGATGTGGCTGAGCAGGTTGTACTGCTCGTACCTGATCGACGTGTTGCCGGTGGCGCAGTACTGGCGGGCCAGTGCCCGTACGTCGCCGGCGACCATGACGCCGTCACCCGTGCCGATGCCCGGCGGGCTGTTGAACGTTCCCTCGAGCGGGCCCGCGTTCCCCTGCGCGATGAATCCCGGGACGGTCGGGGTGGCGGCCTGGCCGAGGTTGACCTTGTTGACCGCCTCGACGAAGGCAGGAATGGAGTTCGGGTCCTTGTACTGAGGCTTCACCAGGTCCTTCCAGGTCATCCCGGGATAGTGGCCCAGCGCGTCGATGATCGAGCCGTGTTCGAGCTCGTCGTAGACCTTGAGGCCCTTCTCGCTGAGGTAGGGCTTGATGTCTATGTCGTAGGCACGGCTGACGCCGATGACGGCCATGGGGATGACGCCGTTCCAGACCAGGGCTCCGTCGAGGTACTTCAGGTTGTGGGCCGGCGCGACGAGAAGTCCGGCCTCGGCGAAGCCGACGAGCTGCCTGTTCACCTCGGGCGCGTACGCAGGGGCCAGGGCCGCCGCCCAGTTGGTGGCGATGGCCCCGCCGGAATATCCGAGCAGGCCGAACTCCGTAGCACCGTGCAGGCCGGTCTCCTCGGCGCGGGTGCTTGCCCGGATCGAGTCCAGGGTGTTCGTTCCGTAGCCCGGGCCCGCCGCGAACTCGGCGGACTGGCCCTGGGTGTCCGGGATGACGAGGTTGTAGCCTTTGAGCAGCAACGGCGCCATGATGAGAGACTCGGCGTTGGCGATGAGGCCGCCGAGGGAGACATCACCGGCGATGGCTCGGGAGGGGCCGTCCTCCGGATCGAGCGAGTCGTAGAACGACTGGTACGACACGGCCCTGCTGCCATCGCCCCGGTGACTACGGACGACCGTCGTCACGTTGGCCGAGGGCCGGCCCTGGGCGTCGGTCGAGCGGTAGAGCAGCTGGATGGCTTTCACTGGCGTGGGGATGCCGAGGACGTGGTAGTCCAGCGTCCGCGTTTTCAGCACGTCACCCGGTTGGTACGAGGACAGCGGCTTGCTGCCGTCGTAGCGGTAGAACGGGTCGGGCACCCGGGTTTCCGTCTGTGTGCGTGTGACGGGCGCGGCCGTGGCCGCCGACGCTGTGCCGGCGGTGAGGGTGGCAGCGACTGCGGTGGCCAGCAGGCCGACGGTTCTCCGGTTCATGATTCCCCCGTGTGTGAAACAGGACAACTTCCCTTACTTGTCGGTAAGTTACCGGAGGTAACGTCACCGTGCATAGGGGTCTCCGAGCAGAGTTCGGGCCTGGAAGCGCAGGCGCCGCAGCGCCCTCCTGAGCAGTCGTCGCTGATTCGGTTGAGGGTCAGCCGTAGAGCAGGTCGATGTCCTCCTGGTATGTGTGGGAGATGGCCGCCCGTTTGATCTTGAGGGACGGGGTGAGCAGGCCGCGTTCCTCGGTGAAGTCGCCGGCCACGATCCGCACCCGTCGGATCGACTCGGCCCGGGAGACCGACTCGTTGGCCTTGCCGACGGCCGTTCGGATCTCGTCGATCACGGTGGCGTGTACCGGTATCGCGCTGTCGACGGCGATGTCCGTGCTGCCGGAGGCCTGTTCCTCGCCCCCGTGCGGCAGATGGGCGAGGTGCTGCTCGACGGCCTCGGGGTCCAGCGTGACCAGGGCCGCGACGTACGAGCGGCCGTCACCCACGAGCATGCACTGGCTCACGAGCGGGTGGGCGCGCAGCCGGTCCTCCAGTGGGGCCGGGCTGACGTTCTTTCCGCCGCTGGTGACGAGGATCTCCTTCTTGCGGCCGGTGATGGTGAGGTAGCCGTCCGCGTCCAGGCGGCCGAGGTCGCCGGTGGCGAACCATCCGTCGCGCACTGCGGGTGTGCCGTCAGGGGTGTCCGCGTCGAGGTAGCCGCCGAAGACCTGGCAGCCGCTGAGCAGCACCTCGCCGTCGTCGGCGATCCGTACGGATGAACCCGGAACGGGCTGGCCGACGGTTCCGGGGCGGGGCGCCAGCGGCGGATTGACGGTGGAGGGGCCGGAGGTCTCGGTGAGGCCGTAGCCCTCGTAGATCAGGACGCCGGCTCCGGCGAAGAACAGCAGCAGTTCGGGGGAGAGGGAGGATCCGCCGCTGATCGCGTATCTGACCTTTCCGCCCATCGCCTGGCGCACCTTGCGGTAGACCAGCGCGTCGTACAGGAGGTGGGCCAGTCGCAGGCGGAGCGGGGCCCGCGGGCCTTCCCCGGCGAGGGCGGTCAGTTCGTACATTGCGTAGCGGACGGCGATGTCCACGGCCCTGTCGTACACGCGCGCCGCGCGCCGGGCCTGGGCCTCGACCCGGCCCAGGTGGTGGATCTTCTCGAACAGGTACGGGACTCCCGCCAGGAAGGATGCGCCGAAGCCGGCCAGGTCGGGCCGGAGTTCGGCCGGCTTCAGGGAGGGGCTGTGGCCGATCCGGATGCGGGCGCGTACGCAGGCTATCTGGATCATCCGGCCGAGGACGTGGGCCAGTGGGAGGAACAGCAGCGTGGACGGGGGTTCGTCGGAGACCGCTTCGAATACGGGTTGCAGCAGGGCCTGGCAGTTGTTTGCCTCGTCGAGGAAGTTGCCGTGGCTCAGCCGGCAGCCTTTGGGGCGGCCGGTGGTGCCGGAGGTGTAGATCAGGGTGGCCTCGCTCGCCGGGGTCAGGGCGGCGCGCCTGTGGTCCAGCTCGGAGTCGGGTACGGTCGTGCCGCACTTGGCGAGGCCATCCGCCGCCCCTTGGTCGAGCCGCCACAGAGGGACGGGCCGGCCGAGGCGTTCGAGCGCTTCGGCGAGGACGGTGGCGCATGACTCATCCTCCGCGACGACCGCAGCCGCGTCCGAGTCCCGGATGATCCACTCGGCCTGCTCGGGCGAGGCAGTTGGGTAGACCGGGACGATGGCCGCGCCCGCCGTCCAGGCTGCGAAGTCCAGCAGTGTCCACTCGTACCGGGTGCGGCTCATCAGGGCGATCCGGTCGCCGGGGCCGATCCCCGACGCGATCAGGCCCTTCGCCACGGCGGCCACCTCGGTGGCGAAGGCGGCCGCGGTGATGTCGCGCCAGTCGCCTCCGGCGGCCTTGCGTGAGATCACCACGGCGTCGGGCGCTTCGGCGGCGTTGCGGAACGGCAGGTCGGCGAGGCTGCCCTCGGTCTGCGGTGCCACCAGGTAGGGGGTGCGGGCCTCGACGTGGTGCTTGCCGTCGCGGGTGACCTCGACCGGTGCCCGGTCCCGTAGGTGCGCGGCGCGTTCGGCTCTGGCGATGGGAAGTGGCATGAGCGGCTCTCCCTGTAGGGAACGGGCGGGGGCAGTTGGGGGCCGGGGCGGGCGGATCAGCGTTCGAGCAGGGCGGTGATGCCCTGGCCGCCTGCCGCGCAGATCGAGATCAGGCCGCGCACAGGGCGTTCCCCGGTCTCGGCTGAGAGCTCGTGGAGGAGTTTGGCGAGGGTGGCGGTGATCCGGCCGCCGGTGGCGGCGAACGGGTGGCCGGCGGCGAGCGAGGAGCCGTTGACGTTGAGGCGGTCACGGTCGACCCGGCCGAGCGCGCCGCTGAGTCCGAGGCGGGTGGTGCAGAAGTCCTCGTTCTCCCAGGCCTTGAGCGTGGCGAGGACCTGGGAGGCGAAGGCCTCGTGGATCTCGTACCGGTCGATGTCGCCGAGCTTGAGGCCGTTGCGCTCCAAGAGCTGGGGCACCGCGAAGACCGGGGCCATCAGCAGGCCGTCCTCGCCGCGTGTGAAGTCGACCGCGGCGACCTCGGTGTCCACCAGGTATGCGAGCGGCTCCAGGCCGTGCTCGCGCGCCCAGTCCTCGCTTGCCAGCAGCACGACGGACGCGCCGTCGGAGAGCGGGGTCGAATTGCCTGCCGTCATGGTGGCGTCCGGTCCGGCGTCCGTCCCGAACACCGGCTTCAGCCGGGCCAGTCTCTCCGACGTGGAGTCCGGGCGCAGGTTGTGGTCCCGGGGCAGGCCCTTGAAGGGGGTGACGAGGTCGTCGCAGAAGCCGCGCTCGTAGGCGGCGTGCAGCCGCTGGTGGCTGGTGGCGGCGAGCTGGTCCTGTTCGGCGCGGCTGATCTGCCACTGCCGGGCCGTCAGGGCGGCGTGATCGCCCATCGAAAGGCCGGTCTGCGGCTCTGAGTTGACCGGGATGTCGGGGACGATGTGGCGCGGGCGGACGCCTCCGAGCAGCGCACGCAGCTTGTGGCCGGTGGTGGGGGCGTACTGCGCCTTCAGCAGGACCTTGCGCAGTTCGTCGTTGAGGCCGATCGGGGCGTCGCTGGTGGTGTCGACACCGCCGGCCACCGCGCACTCGGTCTGACCGAGCGCGATCTTGTTGGCGGCCAGCGCCACCGCCTCCAGACCGGTGGCGCACGCCTGCTGGAGATCGTAGGCCGGTGTGGCCGGGTCCAGGCGGCTGCCCAGGACCGTCTCGCGGGCCAGGTTGAAGTCCCGGGCGTGCTTGAGCACGGCTCCGGCGACGAACTCGCCGAGCCGCACCCCGCCCAGGCCGAAGCGTTCCACCAGGCCGTCGAGGGCGGCGCCGAGCATCTCCTGGTTGGAGACGCCCGCGTACGGCCCGCCCGCGCGGGCGAAGGGAATGCGGTTGCCGCCGAGGATCGCCACACGGCGAACGGTCCGGGTCATCGTCTCTCTCCGAGGGGTAAGGGGTGGCGCTGAACAGCACACAGGGTATTTACTCTTCAGTAAACTTACTAGGTGGTAAGGAGCCTGGTTTCCATGACTGACCTTCTGCAGCAGTTCATCTCCAGCCGCGCGGGCCGATCCGTGCTGCGGCGCGCGGGTGTGCCCGTCCCCGCAACGCTCACCCGCCGTCAAGCGGGCGAACCGCACGTCCCGGGCCCGGTGGTCGTCGGGGGTACCGACCGGGGCCGGCTGCGGGCCCAGCTCAAGGGCGCCCTCTCGGCGGCCGGAGCCGACGTCCTGACCGCGGAGAACCAGGCCGGGCCACGCCCCGCCGCCCTCGTCTTCGACGCCACCGGCATCACCGGGACAGACGGCCTCGCCGCGTTGTACGAGTTCGCCCACCCTCGGGTTGCCCAGCTGGTGCAGGGTGGCCGGGTGGTGGTCATCGGCGACGCACCCGGTGAGGCGGGGGACGCCGGCGAGGCGCTGGCGGCTCAGGCGCTCGAAGGCTTCACCCGTTCGCTCGGCAAGGAGCTGCGCGGCGGCGGTACCTGCCAGCTGCTCCAGGTCACCGCCGGTGCCGAGGACCGGATCGAGTCCCCGCTGCGATTCCTCCTCTCGCCGCGCTCGGCATACGTCTGCGGCCAGGTCGTCAAGGTCACCCCGGCCGCCGGGCCGGCCGCGCCCGACTGGGACAGCCCGCTGCGAGGCACCGTTGCCGCGGTCACCGGCGCCGCGCGCGGCATCGGCGCCGTGGTGGCCGAACTGCTCGCCAGGGACGGTGCCGACGTCGTCTGCCTCGACCTCCCCTCCCAGAGCGCGGAGCTGGAGCGGACGGCAGCCCGGATCGGCGGCACCGCCCTGCCCGTCGACATCACCGACCCCGGTGCGCCCCAGCTCATCACCGCCCACCTGCGTGAGGCGTTCGGCGGCGTCGACGTCTTCGTGCACAACGCGGGCATCACCCGGGACCGCACCCTCGCCCGGATGAGCCGCAAGGAGTGGGACTCCGTCCTCGACGTCAACCTCGGCGCAGTCCACCGGATCACCGAGGCCCTGCTCACCCATGGTGAGGGCGGCCCGGTGCTGCGGGACGGCGGCGCTCTGGTGTGCACGTCGTCCATCGGCGGCATCGCCGGCAACCGGGGCCAGACCAACTACGGCGCCAGCAAGGCCGGTCTGATCGGCCTGGTGCGCGCGCTCTCACCGGTGCTGGCCGCACGCGGCGTCCGGATCAACGCGGTCGCGCCCGGCTTCATCGAGACCGACATGACCGCCCGGATGCCGCTCATGGTCCGTGAGGCGGGCCGCCGGATGAACAGCCTCGGCCAGGGCGGCCTGCCCGTGGACGTCGCCGAGACCGTCGCCTGGTTCGCCGCCCCCGCCACCGCCGGCGTCACCGGACAGGTCCTGCGGGTCTGCGGCCAGTCCCTGCTCGGCGCCTGACCCCCTCTTCAGCCCATATCTCAGGGAGGCCGACCCGTGCCCGACCCCAGCATCCCCACGACGCCCGGCGTCCGCCGGTTCGACCGGCCGCCCGGCGTCATCCCCTCGTACCTGCGCGCTGTGGCCCGGGCTCGCGCCGGGCGGACGGGCCGGCCGCTGCCGGATCGGCGGGCCGTCCTGCCGGACGTCACCGCGGATCCGGCCCACCTTGCCGCGTACGCGGAGGTGTGCGGCTTCCGGCAGGACGGCACCCTGCCCGCCACCTACCCCCACCTGCTGGCCTTCTCCGCGTCGCTGGCACTGATGACCGAACCGGACTTCCCGCTGCCGCTGCTGGGTCTCGTCCACACCGCCAACACCATCACCACCCGGCGGCCGATCGGCGTCGGAGAACAGCTTTCGCTGGAGGTCCGCACGGCCGACCTGCACCCCCACCCGCGCGGGTCGCTCTTCGACGTGATCTCCACCGTCCACGCCGGACCATGCGCGGAGGAGGTCTGGGCGTCCCGCAGCAGCTACCTGTTCCGGCACCCGACGGACCCGGCAGCTGCCGCTCCCGCATCAGAACCCAGTCCGGAACCCGCCTTGCCTCGCGCGCAGTTCGAACCGTGGCGGCTGCCGGCCGACACCGGGCGGCGGTACGCCGCCGTCAGCGGCGACCGCAACCCGATCCATCTGCACCCGTGGACCGCCCGGCTCTTCGGGTTCCCCCGGGCCATCGCCCACGGAATGTGGACCAAGGCCCGGGTGCTCGCGGCCCTCGGCGACGATCTGCCCGAGGCCGCGGAGATCGAAGTGTCGTTCCGGGCCCCGGTTCCGCTGCCGGCCAAGGTCCGGCTGTCGACCGCCGCCTCGACAGGCTGGACGGACCTCGCTCTGACCGATGCGGCCGGGCAGCGCGTGCATCTGCGCGGCAGTGTGACGGCCCGGTGAGTACCTGACCGGGCGTCCGCCGCCCGGTCAGGAGCCCGCGGCCGGGGGGAGGCCGGACCCTTCCCCTTCACCGCGGCGCTCCAGGCCGATCCACATCAGGTTCATCAGCCGCCGCGCGGTGGTCTCCGGCCGCTCGCCGGGCACGGTCAGTGCCCAGTCGGCCAGCGCGTCGGCAGCTCCCACCAGCGCGTGGGCGATCGCCGCCGCCTCCCGGCGTAGCGCCGCATAGCCGGCGCGCCCGCCGCCGGGTGCATCGGCCTCCAGCGACTCGCGCACCAGCTCGGTGACGGTGTCGACGATCTCGCCCCGTGCGCGCGCCAGCTGCTCCGCCACCGGGCCGCTCTGCGAACGGGCCTGCTGGTAGAGCACCATCCAGCTGGCGCGATTGGCCTCGACGTAGGAGAAGAAGGCGGTCAGCCCCTGCGCGAGACGCTGCCCCGGTTCGTCGGCCGGAGCCCGGGTCGCCGCTCCGATGGTGTCGACGAGGCGGTCGGCTTCGCGCGCGATGCAGGCGCTGAAGGTCTCTTCCTTGGACCCGAGATACAGGTAGAGCAGGGGCTTCGAAACCTGGGCGCGTTCGGCGATCTCGTCCATCGAGGTCGCGTGGAAACCACTCGAGGAGAAGACCTGCACCGCGGCGTCGAGCATCTGCTGCTCGCGCACCTTGCGCGGAAGTCGTTTGCGGCTGGGCTGCGGATCCATCTTGCGAGGATATCCGACTCGTGCGTAACCTTACTCAGAGGTAAACTTACTCCGGAGTAAGAACCGGGGTTGACGAGATGGGGACACACGCCATGACATCCCTCAGTGACCTGGACGTCGCGAACCTCGACTTCGCCGGGATCTCCCCGCAGGAGTTCGCGCAGCTGGTCAAGGACACCCCCAAGCGCGCCCTGGCCGACATCGCCACGGGCACCTCCCGGCAGCGGATCCTCGACGAGGTGTTCCGCCGGATGGAGAACGTGTTCAAGCCGGAGGTCGCCGGCCGGCTCAACGCGCTGGTCCGCTGGCGGATCAGCGACTCCGGGCACGAGGACGCGGTCTACGAGACCGCCATCGCGGAGGGCACCTGCAAGCTCTGCGCCGGCGTGAGCGACGCCGAGCCGCGGCTGGGGCTCACCCTCACCGCGGCCGACTTCCTCCGCCTGGCCTCCGGGAACGCGAACGGCGTCACCCTCTTCATGACCCGCAAGCTCAAAGTGGTCGGCGACCTCGGCCTTGCCTCCGGCCTGACCCGCTACTTCGACATCCCCAAGGCCTGACAGCGCCGCGCCACGACTCACCTGCCAAGCACTGCACACACGCCCGGAGAGCCCGATGAGCTTCAACCTCGACCTGACCGACGACCAGACCGAACTGCGGGACTGGGTCCACGGCTTCGCAGCCGACGTGATCCGCCCGGCCGCCTCCGAATGGGACGAGCGGGAGGAGACCCCCTGGCCGATCATCCAGGAGGCGGCCAAGATCGGGCTCTATGGCTTCGAGTCGCTCGCCGAGATGTGGGCCGACCCGACCGGCCTGTCTCTGGCCATCGCCAATGAGGAGCTGTTCTGGGGCGACGCCGGGATCGGCATGTCGATCTTCGGCACCACGCTCGCCGTGGCGGGCATCTTCGCCAGCGGCACGCCCGACCAGGTCCTGGAGTGGATCCCCCAGTGCTACGGCGACGAGTCCGACCCCAAGCTCGGCGCGTTCTGCGTCTCCGAGCCCGGCGCCGGGTCCGACGTCAGCTCCATGCGCACGAGGGCCCGCTTCGACGAGGCCACCAACGAGTGGGTGCTCAGCGGCCAGAAGGCATGGATCACCAACGGCGGCATCGCCAACGTCCACGTGGTGGTCGCCTCCGTCGACCCCGCACTCGGCGGGCGCGGCCAGGCGGGCTTCATTGTGCCGCCCGGCGCCAAGGGACTTGAAGGCAACCGCAAGATCAAGAAACTAGGCCTGCGCGCCTCGCACACCGCTGACGTCTTCCTCGACGAGGTCCGCATCCCCGCCGACTTCGTCCTCGGCGGCAAGGACAAGCTCGACGAGCGCCTCGCCCGGGTCCGCGAGGGCAGCGCCGCCAAGGCCCAGGCCGCGATGGCCACCTTCGAACTGAGCCGCCCCACCGTCGGCGCCCAGGCCCTCGGCATCGCCCGCGCCGCATACGAGTACGCCCTCGAATACGCCGGCCAGCGCGAGCAGTTCGGCCGCCCGATCCTCCAGAACCAGGCCATCGCCTTCGCCCTCGCCGACCTGAAGACGGAGATCGACTGCGCCCGCCTGCTGATCTGGCGGGCCGCCTGGATGGGCCGCAACGACCGCCCCTTCACCGCCGGCGAGGGATCCATGTCCAAGCTCAAGGCGGGCGAGGTCGCCGTCGCCGCCACCGAGAAGGCCGTCCAGATCCTCGGCGGCGCCGGCTACAGCCGCGAGCACCCCGTGGAGCGCTGGTACCGCGACAGCAAGATATACACCATCTTCGAAGGCACCAGCGAGATCCAGCGCCTGGTCATCTCCCGCGCCATCTCCGGACTGCCGATCAAGTGAATCCCCTCCCCGCCCAATGGCCCGCCCGCCGTGTGGCCGGGGACCTCTTCGGTTGCACGGCACTCGGCCCGGAGCAGTTCCTCGCGTCGCCGAACGTACGACGTCCGTATCCGCCGTCGAGCGGCTCGAGTTGCGCGGCACACACCCCCGCGGTGAAGCGGCTCCAAGTGCCGAGTTTCTCCGTAGCGCCCACAGCGAGCACCGCCACAGCGTCCCGCTCCTGCGGCGAGTACGCGGAATCGGTGCTCTCATTGCCGACCCCGCGTTCGGACGGCCGCGCGGTAGATCAGTAGGGCGATGTCGTCGTGGCAGCTGCCCTGGTCGATCCCATACACGCCGGGACCTGGGCCCTTCAGGGCGCCTCGCGGGGAACCCCGTCGCGGTGGCAATCGTGGCCCCTAGTACAAGGGGCTCGGCTGGACTCCGCGGCCTGGCTGTGCGTCGCGCTGCTCCCAGCGAACGTGAAGCCGGCCTATGACTGGTGTCGCGGACTCGCCCGGCTTCGCGGGACACGGCGTGCCCAGCGGTACCGGACGGGCACCGGAGTCCGCACGGCGCCACCGGCTGCACGGTTGCCTGACCGCGGTGATGAGCGGGTGCCGTGGAATCAGGTTGGGAGGGGCTGCTCGGTCCAGATGCACTTGCCGTTCAGTGTGTAGCGGGTTCCCCAACGGTGGGCCATGGCGGCGACGAGTTGCAGCCCTCGTCCGCCTTCGTCCGTGGGGGAGCTGTGCCTGATGTGCGGTGTGGTGAGGCTCCCGTCGGAGACCTCGCAGATCAGGCTTCCGCCGCGGAGGAGCCTCAGCCCAATAGGACCCTTGGCATACCGGACGACGTTGCCGACCAGCTCGCTGACGATCAGCTCCGTCGCCATGGTCAGGTCGTCGAGACCCCATGTGCCGAGCTGTTCACGGACGTGCGCACGGGCCTGCCCGGCAGCCTGCGGATCCTTCAGCAGTGACCAGTCGGCGACGGCCTCCGGCGCGAGGTGTCGCGTCCGGGCGACGAGCAGAACGGCGTCGTCGCCGTGTGGTCCCTGCGTGGTGTCGGTCAGGGCCGACATCACGGAGTCGCATACGGCGTTCGGCTCCCCACCGTGGCCGTCGCGGAGGGCGGTGTTCAGGGTTTGTTCGAGTCGCATCATGCCGGCGTCGAGGTCACGTGTGGGGGTCTCTACCAGCCCGTCGGTGTAGAGGACGACCAGGCTGCCGTCCGGCACGTCTGCTGACATAGTCTCGAACGGCGGAGCCGCCACACCGAGCGGCGGGTTCGCTGCGATGAGGGGGAAGGTGACGGTGCCGTCGGGCGCGACGATAGCCGGTGACGGATGGCCGGCGCTGGCGTAGGTGTAGTCGCGGCGTACGGGGTCGAAAACGCCGTACAGGCAGGTCGCGAACGAGTCGTCACCCAGGTCCGCGACGATGTCGTTGAGCCGGCCGAGGATCTCGTCGGGCGGCAGTTCGAGGTCGGAGAGCGTCCGCACGGCCGTGCGCAGCCGGCCCATCGTCGCGGCCTCGGCCATGCCGTGGCCCATGACGTCGCCGACGACGAGGGCCACGCGTTCGGCGGACAGGGGGATGACGTCGTACCAGTCCCCGCCGACCTCGGCCCCGTGCCCGGCCGGAAGGTAGCGCGCGGCGGCGGTGACGGCAACCGTACTTGACAACTCCCGTGGTAGCAGAGCATGTTGCAGCTCACGAGAGCGCCTGGTGGCTGCGTCGTACAAGCTCGCCCGCTCCAAGGCCTGTGCGATCAGACCGCTGAGCTCATCCAGCAGGGCTCGCTCTTCCTGGATGAACGTGCGTGGGTGCGCATACGAGACGACGCAGACTCCCACCCGACCCGAGGCGGTCAGTGGCAGGAAAGCCCACGCCATCTTCCCTTCGAGCGCTGGGAATCCGGCCGACTCCGGGTAGCGAACGCGATAATCGTCCGCCGATTCGATGAAGGACACCGAGCGTTGGAGCAGCGCGTCCGCAGCGGGGTTCACGCCCGCGAATGGCAGCCCCTGGAACGCGTCGAGGAACGCCTGGGAGTAGCCCTTCGAACCAACCAGCCGCATCCGGTCGTTGTCGACCATCGCGATGAGCAGGCCGTCCGCACCAAAGTGAGGCAGCAGGCCGTCCGCGACTGCGGTGACGACGTCGCGGACGGTGAGAGCCTCGGCCAGAGACCGGGTGAGCGTCCCCACGAGGCCGGCCCTGTCGGCTGCCGCCCTGGCCGCGTCTGCCCGTTCGGCTTCGCGCAAGCGGCGTTCCGTGATGTCCGTACAGTAGATGGTGAGCCCGCCGGGCACGGGTACGAGCCGCAGGTGGTACCAGCGGTCACTGTCTGTCCAGGGCGCGTCGAAGCCGGTCGGACTACCTGTGAGGACGGCCTGGCGGCATTGTTCCTCCAGCCTGGGGACCCCATGGATGGCTGGCAGGTCCCACAGCAGTCTGCCGCTGAGACGCGACGTGGAACCGAGCAAGTGCGCGGCCGCGATATTGACGAACTCGACCCGCCAGTCGCTTCCTACGGACAGGAAGCCGTCGGTCATGTGGCGCAGGGCGCGCCCCACCGGCTCCAGGGCGGCATGGGCCTCGGTGGTGTCCTGCATGGTGCCGGTCAGCCGGACGGGCTGCCCTTTTGTGTCGAGTTCCACATGGCCTTGCGATCGGATCCAGACATAGGAGCCGTTGGCGGAGGCGATGCGGTACTCGGCGTCGTACGGCTCGTGGCCCAGGATCGCCTTCTCGGCGCCGTGTACCACGTATGGCTGGTCGTCGGGGTGGATGAGATCGCCCCATTGCTCAACCAGGTCGATGCCGGGCCAGTGGATGCCGAGAAGCGTCGTGAAGGCCGGGTCGACGGTGAAGTTCCCGCTGTCGAGGTCCCACTCCCAGGTGCCGCCTGCCACTTCCGCACCTGTGAGCCCCGGCTCCGGCGGGCCGGCATCAGTGACCAGCGCTCGGGACAACCCCTCTGGCCGGGGTGCCGCCAGACGCAGCCGTCCACCCGCCCACCTGGCCACGTCCTTCATGAACCCTTGGTCGCGGGGGCTGGGCTCGCCGGATGGCGGGGTGATCAGGGACAGCGTGCCGAGTGGTCCCTCCGGTCCGGGGAGCGCCACGGCGGCAATGCCCGAACCGGCTGGGAGGACGCAGGGGCCGACAGAGGCAGGCGGCTTGCCCAGCAGCTGCTCGGGCATGTCGACGGTGGGCGACCAGATGACTCCGCAGTCCTCCCGCATGACGCGGGAGGGAGTCGCCGAGCCGCTGTAGGAGATCGTCGCCCACGCCCGGGTGAAGACTCCGGGGAGACCGCTGCTTGCGACCAGGCGCATTCCGGGCCGGCGATTCCCGGCGAGCGACAGGTGGGCCATGCCGCCCAGGGCTCCGAGCTCGGCCGTCAGGTGGTGGAGCGCGGCGAGCAGGATGCTGGTGTCTCCCTGGCCGTCGTCCACGGACGCGAGCAGGTCAAGCCGCCCACCCTGTGTCGTTCCCCGTTGCCTCCTCGCCCATCGCTCTTGCCTGGCGTCCACCTCGGTCTCCGTCCGCAGTAGCTTCACTATTCTAGGCAAGTCGCGTCAAACACGGACAGTGAGGGTGGCGAGGCCCCTCGGTCGGCCGATCGCCGTGCGGAAGGGCGTGCGCGGGATCCCTGTTGTGGGCCGGCTGGCTGCTTCCGCCGGATGGGGTTGCACGGGACCGACCTGCCCGGAGCGCCGAGAGTGCCTATCGTGTAAGAGGCGCGTGATCGGCACAGCGTCGCGGGCAGGTGGATAGTGAGTGCATCCGAGATCGACTACGAGGTGGTCTTCCGGTCGTTGCCGAGCGCGGTGGCCCTGTTCACCACGGACCTGGTGTACGCCGACGTCAACGAGGCGTTCCTGGGCATCCTGGGGCGTACCCATGACCAGGTGGTAGGCCGCCGCCTGTCCGATGCGTTCCCCGACGACCCCGAGGTCCCCGCCGTGGCAGGCATGCGCAAGCTGAGTGATTCCCTGCTCTGGGTAGCCGCCACGGGGGAACGCGATGCCATGACGCTGCACCGCTACGACGTGGAGTCGATGGACCGGCCCGGCGTGTGGGAGGAGCGGTACTGGAGCGCGGTCTGTGTCCCCGTCTTCGGCCCGGACGGGAGGGTTGCGCTGCTGCTGCACTGGGAGGAGGACATCACCGAGCTGGTCCGCATGCGCAGTGGCCGAGGTGGCGCAGGCCGGGCGGGGGTACTGGAAGCCGAGCTGTACACCCGGGCCCGGGAACTGCAGGAGGTCAATGAACGCCTGCGCGAGGCCCACGCCCGGGAACGCGAAGTCGCCCTGAGCCTGCAGGAGGCGATGCTGCCGGCCCCCGGGCCTTTGAAGCATCACCGTGCGGCAGTGCGCTATCGCCCGGCGGCCGGGGCCCTGAACGTGTGCGGGGACTGGTACGACCTGGTCGACCTCCCTGGCGACCGCATCGCGGTGGCCGTCGGCGACGTCGTCGGCTCCGGCCTGGCCGCCGCCGGCGTCATGGGTCAGCTGCGCAGTGCGCTCAGCGCTGCTTCCCGTGTTGCCGATGGCCCCGCCCAGGCTCTCGAAGCCCTCGGCCTGTACGCCCGCTCGGTTGACGGCGCGGAGTCGACCACGGCGGTCCTGGCCGTCATCGACGACACCGAACACACCATCACCTACAGCAGCGCGGGCCACCCTCCACCAGCGCTGATGCGTCCCGACGGCGTTGTCGACTTCCTCGATCAAGCAACGGATCCACCCCTCGGCGCCCGCCCCGAACCCGCCACGCGTCCTCAGGGTGACGCCGTTTTCACCGAGGGTGCCACCCTCGTGCTGTACACCGACGGGCTGATCGAACGCCGCTACGAGGACATTGACGCTGGCCTGGCCCGGCTTGCCGGCTCGCTCACCCGCCATCAGGGCGCCGACCCCGAAACACTCGCCGACGCCCTCCTTGCCGACCTGATCCCACCTGCCGGCGCGACCGACGACACCGCCCTGGTCATCGTCAGCCTGTAGCGGAGACGTGGGGCGGGTACCGGCCGACACGGTGCGCGATTGCGCAGGGACACGCCCCGCCTGCCGGCTCGGATCAAATGTCCCCTTCACCGGCCTCTCCTTCGTCCACGACCCCCAACGCGCCGGGTTTGGGATGCTGTATCGCTGTACAAGCCGCTGAGGCCCGAACGGGGCCCGGACTTCCTCACCGCCGATGAGGGACTGGAATGCGTACATGGCCGGAATCGCCCATCCGGGAGGGTGGATACGGCATAGGGTCGCTCTGGCAGGCGGTCCCGATAGCCTTCGTCCCCCGCGAGGGTTACGGGACCGACCTGTGCTCGGCCCTTCGAGGCTGCTGGACGCCCGCTGGCAGAACGCCGCTTGCACACGACGGATTCCCGGTGGCAGGAGTTCGGCTATGCCGCCTGCCGGTCAGGCACCGTGTCTCGCGGTGCTGGTGATGGTGCCGTAGTCGAGTCCACCGTGGCTGTGGGTCGGGACGACCGGCCACTGCCGCTTCCAGGGCGCGCATTCCGAGGACGGGATGATCTGGAGCCACTTCGGGTCGCGGGGGGAGGGCGACGCCATCGTCTTCTCCTTGACCATCGAGTCGTACTGGTCGAGTGAGTCCTCCAGGGTGTTGCCGTTGAGGACCACTTCACGCCCGTAGAAGGCCGCCTGCTGGCGGACACCGGGGATCTTTGACAGCTCGGGCTGCCAGCTGTCAGCGGCCATGCCGTTCTCCGACGACACCCAGATCCCGTCAGGCGTGTTGACGACCAGCGAGTGATTTCCATCGGTGTGTCCCGGCGTCCACAGCAGGCTGACCCCGACGCCGAGCTCCACGTCACCGTCGAACGCCTCCAGCCGTTCGGGGGGGACGCCGTCCATGCCGCGTTCCACATACCAGGCCCACTGCATCGGGTGCATGGACTCGAAGGTGCCGAGTTCCTTGCGATGCACGAGCAACTTGGCGTTCGGGAAGAGCGGCTCGCGCGGAGCGGCTTCTCCTTCGATCGGCTTGTCGCTTCCCATGATCATGCGCACGTCCTGGACGTGGAGGTGGTCGAAGCTGACGTAGTCGACGTCCTCGTTGCGCAGGCCCAGGCTCGGCAGGATCTTGTCGGGGTCGTTGTAGTACTTGACGAAGAGCCGCTCGGCGCGCATGCCGCGGGCGAAGGCCTGGAGCTTGTTGTAGAAGGGGGCCTCCGCGGAACCCGCGGCCACGGTGGGCTCCCATACGAGGGTCTTCAGGAGGCCGTCGAACCCGTCGAACTGGATCACGAACATCCGGTTGATGATGCTGATCATCGGATTGGCGTTGACCGAATATCCCTGGAAGGCGAACCGGGCCGGATACGGTGCGGCGGCGATGTCGAAGCTCTTGATCGCGCGGACCTGCCCCTGGGCCGCGAATCGTTCTCGGTACCGCTCCGCGGCGGTGCGTACCGCCTTGAGCCGGTCTCCTCGGGGCCAGATTTCGTGCACCCCGGCGAACTCCGGGATCGGCCGTACGTCCGGGGTGTCCGCGGTCGCGTTGCTGTGTGCCGGGTCGGTCATCTTTCCGCTCCTGGGGTGTCGGTGCCGGTGAGGTTGCGTGATTCGTATGCCTGGCGAGCAGAACCGCCCGCTGTCGAGCGGACCTGGTCGGGCACCATCGCCCGGTACAGGGCGTCACGGATCGGCTGGGGGAGTACGTTCAGCCAGCGGGTCGAGGGACCGATGTAACGAGGGATGGTCACCTCGAACCGGGGGCGCTCGATCACCGCGACGACGGCACGGGCGACGTCGGCCGGGCTGAGGAGCCGGGCCGCACCGGTCGCTGTTCCCGCGGCGAGTTCGGTGTCGACGACACCGGGCATGATCACGGAGAGTCGCACTCCGCTGCCTCGCAGCTCGGCCCGGACGCCGCTGAGGTAGCCGTATACGCCGTGCTTGGTCGCTGCGTAGGTCGACTCACCTGGGGGTGAGAGCTTCGAGGCGGCGGAGGCGATGGTGACGATGTGGCCCCGGCCGCGTGCGAGCATGCCGGGTGCGGTGAGCTTCACTCCGCGGATCACGCCGTGGAGGTTGACTTCCAGCTGGCGGGCCGTGGCGGACTCGGGTTCGTCGGCGAAGCCGCCGACCCACATCACGCCCGCGTTGTTGACCAGCACGTCGATCGGACCGAGGCGCCTCTCGGCGTCGGCGAGGAAGGTCACGAAGGATGCTGTGTCGGTGACGTCGAGGCCGAAACCCGTGACCTCCCCCGACAGCTCGGCAGCCGTCGCCCGGGCGCCTTCGGCGTCGCGGTCCCCGATGGCCACCCGTGCGCCGGCCCTGGCCAGATGCGCCGCCGTCTCCCGGCCGATACCCCTCGCCCCGCCGGTCACCGCAATCACGAGCCCCGCCAGTGGTCTCGGCCTCATCCAGTCACACCCTCGCGCCTTATTCTGACACGCTGACATGTCAGATGGTCGCTTTAGACTGCCAGGGGGAGAGGGGCTGCGCAATGGTGCACAAGCAGAACGAAGGACGGAACTACTCGGGACTCGGCCCGGACGAACGTGCCAAACGACGGCGTACGGCCGTCCTCGCCGCCGCGCTGGATCTCTTCGGCACCCAGGGGTACGCGCCGACCTCGGTCAAGCAGATCTGCCAGGCGGCCGGGCTCACCGAGCGGTACTTCTACGCCGTCTTCCGCGACCGCCACGCCTGCCTGATCGGGCTCTACGGCGAGTTGACCCGCGACCTGCGGAACGCGACCACGGCCGCGATCGACCAGTCGTCGACCGATGGAGAACTCGACGCGATCATTACCTCCGGCCTCACCGCGTTCGTCGACTTCCTCACGGCAGACCCCCGGCGCGCCCGCGTGGTGCTGATCGAGGTCGTAGGCGTGTCACCGGAGCTGGAGGTCCGCCGCCACGGAGTCCTGCGAGAGTTTGCCGAGCTCATCACCGCGGTCTGGTCCACGAACGCGGGAACCGTCAAAACCGCACGCGGAACGGGGAATGACACCAACGCGCAGCGGCTGACCGCGGTTGGCCTGGTCGGAGCCGTCAATCACCTGCTCGTCGACTGGCTGCTGAGCGGCCGGGAGGACGAACCGGCGGCGCTCGTGCAGGTCAGCACCGCGCTCTTCTCCGCAGCGCATGCCAGGGTGACGTGACCCCTGTCGGCAGCCGTCCCTGCGGGCGCACCGTCGGCACGCCCGCTCGTGCGGTGAGCGTGCCCAGCGTGTCCCTGGCTGCCCTGCCGGGATCGTGCTTTCCAGTGACTGGGTTGTCTCCGCGGCGGACCGTCGCGAGAGGTTGAAGCCTACGCGCTTGCTCCCGCTCACGCTGCTCGGTTGCCCGGCAGCCAGCTGATCGCTGCCGTCTCGGCGCTCGCGGTCCCGGGCATGCGGCGTGCTGGTGCGCCGGCCGCGGCCAGCCTGTTCGTCGACATGTTCCCTGCGGACGTGAAGAGGGGTATGACTGGGGCCACTGACGGGTGCAGTTGCGGCTCCGATACGCACGTGCTCCGGCAGGATGGGGGCCGTCCGACCCTGCCCTGGGCCGCATGAGGAGAAGATTGCCCGCCATGACCACCAAGTCCAGCCCCTTCGACGACCTCGACCGGAAGATCATCGCGGCCCTGATCGGAAATGCCCGGGTGAGTTTCGCCGAGATCGGCACGGCCATCGGCCTGTCCGCCACCGCAGTCAAACGCCGGGTCGACCGGCTGCGCAAGGCCGACGTGATCACGGGGTTCAGGGCCACCGTCCGCCCTGCCGCGCTCGGCTGGCGGACGGAGGCGTATATCGAGGTGTACTGCGACAGTGCGGCGCCGCCCAGGCGCCTCGCCGAGGTCGCGCGCAAGTACCCGGAGATCGCGGCGGCCATGACGGTGACCGGCGCCGCCGACGCCCTGCTCCACATCCGAGCCACCGACGTGGGGCACTTCGAGGAGGTGCTGGAGCGGATCCGCAGCGAGCCATTCATCCGCAAGACGATCAGCTACATGGTGCTTTCCCACCTGCTGCCCGAGAGCCCTGAGGCGGGCGCCAGCGAGGTCGCACCCCCTTCCCTGGCGGGCATCAGTGAGAACGCAACAAACCTGCTCTGAGCCTCTGACCCACGCAGTATTCCTGCGTGTACACGCAGCTCTTCGTTCTTGTCGCCCGTACCGGCTGGTTCCTACGGTGAGATCACTCCCCGTCGTCACCGCAGGAATGAGGAACTCTCCGTGTCCGAAGGACAGGCCACGCTCGGCCGCAGCCGAAGCCGCAGGCGCTATCTGATGTGCGAGCCCCGCTACTTCGAGGTGCGCTACGCCATCAACCCGTGGATGAACACCGGCGTACCGGTCGACTTGGATCTGGCCCGTGACCAGTGGCGGACACTGGTCCAGGTGTACCGCGACCACGGCCACGCGGTCGAGACGGTGGCTCCGGTGGAAGGCCTGCCCGACATGGTGTTCTCGGCGAACGCGGCGCTCGTCGTGGACGGACGGGTCTTCGGCTCGTCCTTCCACGCGACCGAGCGGCGGCCGGAGTCGGCCGCCTACGAGACCTGGTTCAAGGAGGCGGGCTACGACGTGCACCCCGCCGAGTCGGTTTGTGAAGGCGAAGGCGACCTCATTCCGGCCGGCCGGTTCGTTATGGCGGGCACCGGCTTCCGCACGCGAAGGGACGCGCACCGTGAGGTGCAGGAGTTCTTCGGCAGGCCTGTGATCAGCCTCGATCTGGTGGATCCCCGCTTCTACCACCTGGACACCGCACTGTTCTTCCTCGGAAATGAGACGGGCGAAGGAAATGTTGCGTACTACCCGGCGGCATTCTCCCCGGGCAGCCGCGAGGTCCTTCAGCGCCTCTACCCCCGTGCGGTGATCGCCACCGAGGAGGACGCCCTGTCGTTCGGCCTCAACTCGGTCTCCGACGGCCGCCATGTCTTCGTCGCCCCGCAGGCCCACGACCTCATCGACAAGCTGACCCAGCGTGGATACATCGCCGTCCCCGTAGACCTTTCGGAGTTCCGCAAGTCCGGCGGGGGCATCAAGTGCTGCACCCTGGAGATCCGCTCATGACCACCCCGCCCATCGCCCCCGCGTTCCGCGGCACCCTTGAGACGCGTTCGTCGGCACAGCTGATCCGCGCCGAGGCCCCCGTACTCGCGCACAACTACCACCCCCTGCCCGTCGTCGTCGCCCGGGCGGAGGGTGCGTGGGTCGAGGACGTCGAAGGCCGCCGCTACCTCGACATGCTGGCCGGCTACTCGGCCCTCAACTTCGGGCACCGCCACCCGGCCCTCGTCGAGGCCGCGCACCGCCAGCTGGACGAGGTCACCCTGACTTCGCGCGCCTTCCACAGCGACCGGCTGGCCGGGTTCGCCGAGCGGCTCACCCAGCTGACCGGGCTCGACATGGTGCTGCCGATGAACACGGGCGCCGAGGCCGTGGAGAGCGCGATCAAGGTGGTCCGCAAGTGGGCGTACGAGGTCAAGGGCGTTGCACCGGACCGGGCGACGATCGTCGTCGCCGACGGGAACTTCCACGGCCGTACGACGACGATCGTGAGCTTCTCGACGGACGAGACGGCCCGCGTCGGATTCGGGCCCTTCACCCCCGGCTTCCGAGTCGTCCCGTACAACGACCTCGCCGCGCTGGAAGCGGCCGTGGACGAGACGACGGCGGCCGTGCTGATCGAGCCCATCCAGGGCGAGGCCGGCGTCCTCATCCCCGACGACGGCTACCTCACCGGGGTCCGTGAACTGACCCGGCGCGCGGGATGCCTCTTCATCGCCGACGAGATCCAGTCGGGCCTGGGGCGTACGGGCCGCACGCTGGCCGTCGACCACGAATCGGTGGTCCCGGACGTCCTGCTCCTGGGCAAGGCCCTGGGCGGTGGCATCGTTCCGGTCTCCGCAGTCGTCGCCCGCCGCGAGGTGCTCTCCGTGCTGCGGCCCGGAGAGCACGGCTCGACCTTTGGTGGCAACCCGCTGTCGGCGGCGGTCGGTTCGGCGGTCCTCGACCTGCTGGCCACCGGCGAGTACCAGCGCCGGGCCACCGATCTGGGCGGCGTACTCGACCGCGGCCTTGCAGCACTCACCGGCACCGGCGTCACGGCCTACCGGGCCCGAGGGCTTTGGGCGGGCGTGGACATCGACCCCGCGATCGGCACGGGGCGGCAGATCAGCGAGCGGCTCCTCGCCGAAGGCGTGCTCGTCAAGGACACCCACGGATCCACGATCCGGCTGGCGCCGCCCTTGACGATCACCGAGGAGGAACTCCAGACGGCCCTCGCAGCACTGAGGAGGGTCCTGGCGTAGCCTCCTCTAGGCCTGAGCGTGTCATGGTCCGGCCCGATCGCGTCCGATGATGGTCTCGCGCCATCTGACCGATTCGCCAATGTTGTAGCAGCGTCGGGCCGCTGGTTCTTCCAGCCCAGGGGGCTGTAGTGGTCAGCGGCCGGGCTCGGCCGGGTTTCTCCCAGTGGCGGCGGAGTACCTGGGCCAGGGAGGGGGAGGGCCGCCTCGGCGGCCTCCTCGTCGAAGGCTCTGCGGAACACCGACAGGCGTGACCACAACAACCGTTCCTGAGGGCTGCACAGTTCGTGACTCCAGCCGCCGGCCGTGCGCAAACTTCGGTGCCTGGAAGGTTGGAGATCGGCGTCGGAGACGAAGGGGTCGACGGCGCGCAGCAGGCGAGGCGCCTCGCGAGCTGCTCGACCGTGCTGTGCATCAAATGGGCCGCGGCGAGCTCCACCATCAGGGGAATGCCCTCAAGCCGCTGACAGATCGATCGTCCGAGGCCAGTTGTTCAGCGCCCACGGCGGCCGCAGCTCGGGCCCCTGACACGAGCGCACTCGACGAACAGCGTGAGTGCCAGCCCGCCGTCCTGGTAGGGCAAGGGGCCTACCGGAATGACCCTTTCGATGGACAGGCCGAGCCGCTCACGACTGGTCAACGCCAGAACCAGTCCGGGTGCCGCGGCCAGCAGTCCCCCACCGCCAGCCCTCGCACCGATTTCGGTCAGATGCTCGCAGCAGTCGAGTACGAGGAGCAGCCTCCGATCCGCGAGCCACGCGTGAACCGCCTCCGTGAGCGTGCGGGCCGTGTGCCAGTGCCTCGTGTGCCAGTCGTGGCTTTCCCACTCCGCCCGGACCGACGACCGTGATGGCTTCTGTACTCCTTGCGGAGGCAGTGCGCCGAGACGCCCTTGAGTGAGCCGACGAGGGTGGAGAGCTTGACCTGTGGCGGGTAGTGGATGAGCAGGTGGACGTGATCGCGTTCGCCGTTGAACTCGCGCAGCTCGGCGTTCGCCTTGGAGCAGACCTCTCGCATGATCTCTTCGCAGCGGGTCAGGATCTCGTCGGTGAAGATGCCGCGTATGAAGATCGTCGTGCGGGCTCGCCTCATGCCCACGCCCGAGGTGGCCTCGGCACTTGGGTGCACCCTGCACCCTGCACACGGCGAACGATGCGGCGAACTGGCTTGCTGTCCGGGCGTGCGGGCGGGGCGAGACATCGCGTAAGGCGTTGCAGAGTCTCGCCTACCGCGACCTGAAGGACCGGGGTCTGTCGGCTCAGCCCGCGTTACACGTGCTGCGGAAGGTCGCTGATGCCTACACCACCCTGCGCGCCAACATCCGTGCCGGAAACCTCGGCAAGGCAGGTAGTAAGCGGCGAGCCAAGGCAGAGTCCAAGCCGATCGTCTTTCGCGAGGATGCGGCGCAGCCGTACGACGACCGCTGCCTCAGTTGGCAGGTGGATGAGCAGACCGTTTCCATCTGGACCACCATCGGACGCCTGCGGGGTGTGCGGTTCGCCTGCTCCGAGCAGGCCCGCAAGCTCCTCGCCGACCACCGCAAGGGCGAATCCGATCTCGTCCACCGCGACGGCATGTGGTTCCTCATCGCCACGTGCGAGGTTCCCGAGGCCGAGCAGTACGAGCCGACCGATTTCCTCGGCGTGGACCTCGGCATCGTCAACATCGCCACCACCTCGGACGGGAAGATCCACGCCGGACGCGAGCTGAACCGCTACCCCAAGCGTCAGCTCGCCCTGCGGACCAAGCTTCAGAAGAAGAGCACCAAGTCCACCAAGCGGTTGCTCAAGCGGCAGCGCCGCAAGGAGCAGCGCAGGGCGACCGAGACCAACCACATCATCTCGAAGCGCATCGTGACCGAGGCTGAACGCACCGGGCGCGGGATCGGCATGGAAGACCTTGCCGGTATCCGCCAGCGGGTACGGCTGAGAAAACCCCAACGGGTCGCGCTGCACTCCTGGGCATTCGCCCAGCTCGGGCAGTTCGTGGAGTACAAGGCCCGCAGGGACGGTGTCCCCGTGCTGTTCGTTGACCCCGCCTACACCTCCCGCATGCCCACGAGCGCCGGCCACCGGATGGAGAACGGGGGCCGGCTGCCCGAGCGGGCGATGTGCCGCCGGAAGCCCTTCGGCGGCAGCATCTGTGATGCGCTGCTCAGTCCGCGCGGTGGACGCTGATCCGCTCGATCCGGCCGCCGTACAGCCACTGGGGTCCGCCGTTGTCGACGTTGCGCCCCGCCCACATGCCGCTCAGCTTCGGCGTCTGCCCGAAGAGCGACGGGTTCGCCGTTGAGGCGATCTTCACGCCGTCCGCGTACAGCGCGGTTCCGGAGTCGGTCACGGCGACCGCGAGCGTGTGGTCGAGTCCGTCCGCCAGTGACCGCGTGCCGTCCAGCCTCGCGCTGTAGACGCCGCCGGAGCGGGCCTCGAAGTGCGGCACGCCGCCGTTGAGGGAGAGCGTCACGTTCGTCGACGGCGCGGTGGTGTCCGAGGCGGACAGCAGCGTTGCCGCGACAGACGTCTTCGTGGTGCGGAACCGTACGGTGAGCACCCCGCGGGTCAGCGGTGCGACATCGGACAGCGACGCGGTCAGATCGGTGTACGAGGTCGTGCCGTCGAAGTCCTTCGCGAGGGTGGTGTCGAGGGCCTTGCTCCCCCCGACGACGAGCATGCGCGTGGTCGTGGAGGTCTCGGCCGCGCCGGACTGGAGGCTGACCGTGAAGTCCTGCTCACCCGATGCCGTGCCCGCCCGGGGCGTCACCGGGAAGCGGAGCGGGACGGTGGCGCCGGGCGCGATCGCCGGCAGCTGCTGCTCCGCCGCTCCGGCCCAGCCGGCGGGCATGCGCAGGGTCGCCGTGCCGGGGACGCTCGCGAGGTGCCCGTGGTTGGTGACGCGCACCTCCACCGTGTTCGGCGTGCCGGCCGTGAGCAGTCCGTCGAGGACGGCGGTCTGCGCGGCGAGCTTCGGGTATCCCTGGTCGGTCGGGCAGTCCACACCCAGCCAGGACGCGTTGAAGCGCGCGAAGGTGATCCGCTGGTACGGCCCGGATTCGTACAGCAGGCCGAAGGTGCCGTCCGCGAGCCGGGTGAGGGTCGAGTACGCCGAGGCGCCTGCCTCGACCACCTTGGACGTGGGCCAGGTCAGACCGTCGTTGCAGGACATCCGCACCGTCAGCTTGTGACGGGTGGTGGTGCTCGCGGTGTTGCTGAACAGCAGCCAGTGCGACTCCGGCCGCCGGCCGTCCGCCGTCGCGTGGTAGCGCAGGATCGCGGCGTTGTTGGTCGGGTCGATGAGCTCGTCGTCCGGTACGGGGGTGCTGTACGTGATCCCGCCGTCGTTCGAGTACGCGACGAGCCGGGTCTTGGCGCTGGACGTACGGCTGTTGAGCATGATCCGGCCGTCGGCCAGTTCCACCGTCTTGTTCTCGTCCATCAGCGGGCCGACGGGGTTGCCCATCCTCCAGGTGGTGCCGTGGTCGTCGCTGTAGGCGCTCGCCGCCCAGATGCTGCCGTCGGCCTTGCGGAAGGCGTACTGCTGCATCAGCCGTCCGGTCGACAGCTGGATGCCGGTGCCGGAGGCGGCGAACATGCCCTTCCAGGACGGGTCCTTGATGTCCTGGGTGATCCGGCGGGTCGTCCAAGTGAGGCCGCCGTCGTCCGAGTAGGAGTAGTCGGCGTGCAGGGAGTTGGTGGCGTCGTTGGCGTTGCCGGTACCGGAGTTGAAGAACCCGATGCCCTGGGGGCCGTACGCGTAGAAGACGAAGACCCGGCCGGTGGTCCGGTCGACGATCATGCTGGGATCGCCCGCGCCGACGCCTTCGTCGTAGTCGGCGATCGCCTGTGGCGCGCTCCACGTGCGGCCGCTGTCGGTGCTGCGGCGGACCATGACGTCGAGGTTGCCGGGCAGGTCCGCGGAGCTGTCGTTGCGCCGGTCGTAGGCGGCAACGAGCGTGCCGTCCGGCAGGGTGTCCAGGGCGGGGATGCGGTACGTGTGCGCGCCCTGGCCGGAGGTGGCGAGGACGGCGCTCTCGAACAGGGGCGCTTCGGCGGTCAGCCGGCGCTCGCGTGCCGCGGCGGTGGGCGACTCGGCCACTACGGCCTCGATCGCCGACGGCTCGGCGGCCGAGGCGGGTGGCGCTCCGAGCAGGCCGGCTCCGAGAGCCAGCAGAAGGGCCAAGGGGGCAGAACGGGCGGTTTTCACCGACACCTCCACAACAGATGACAGGGAGGCATCAGACATCAGACGTTGCCGGGAAATTTAGATCCCGGCGGCTGGGTCGTCAACCCTTCGTGTTCATACGGAACTCCTGACGTGCGAGTGCTTGCCGGGGGGCGGAGGGGGCCCTACAGTCGATCAGGCATCGGACATCAGACGTCTCATGCCTCGTGGGTCAGGTGACCCTGTTCCTCAACGCGCCAAGTGGTCGATCGCCGCCTCCGGATCGATCCGCCGGTGCAGCCGCCTCGGTACGTCGAACCCCACCAGCAGAACCACCACCAGACTCAGCCCGAACGTCAGCACCGCCAGCGACGTCCCCAGAGCCATGCCCTCGGCCAGCCGTGCTCCGAGCACCGGCGCGACGGCCCCGCCCAGCGCCCCCACGTTGTACGTGAACCCCAGCCCGGCCGCCCGCCGTTCCGTCGGGAAGTGCCCGCCGATGTAGCGGGGCAGCAGCCCCGAGATGCCGAAACTCAGGGCCTGGAGCACGAACAGCAGCACCCCGAGCAACGGCAGGTTGTCATCCACCGCGAACACCGGGAACACGAACGCGAGCGAGGCGAGCAGCGTCCACGTGTACGCCCGTGAGGGCCCGAACCGGTCCCCGGTGAACCCGGACAGCCAGCAGCCCGCCATCGTGCCGAAACCGGCGTAGTACAACACTTGCGCCACCTGCTCCGGCGGGTAGCCCAGTTCGGTCTTCAGATAGGTGGGCAGCAGCGCCTGGATCGGCCAGCTGTACAGGAACGCCGCGAACACCGCACCGATCAGAGCCAGGTACAAGGTCCAGCCCTGCCGCCCGCCGAGCTGCACTGCGAACACCGCCATGACCGCACCCGCCAGGACCGACAGAACCGCCGCCGCGCCGCCCGCCCGCCCGGCGAACACGGCGGACAACGCCCCCAGGGCCACCAGCGCGAGCAGCGCGTTGACCACCCCCCGCCGCCGGTCTGCGAACAAGGGACGGAAGGGGCTCGGCCGGCTCGCCGTCTCCGCGACCGCCTCCTCCCAGTCCTCCGCCTCCGGCAGGGCGCGCCGCACCCACAGGGCCACCACGACCGGCAGAACGCCGAGGTAGAACATCCAGCGCCATCCGTGCTCCGGTACGACGACCCTGTACGTCTCCGCCGCCAGTACCGTGCCCATGGAATAGCCCGAGATCAGGAATCCGCTGGCCCGCCCGCGCAGCCGGGCCGGCCAGCTCTCCATCACATAGGTCGCGCTCGCGCTGTACTCGCCCGCCATACCGAGCCCGATCACCAGCCGAGCCGCGAACAGACTCCCGTAGTCCCACGCGAAGCCGCACGCCAAGGTGCCCAGGGAGAACAGCCAGATGCTGATCACCATCGCCGTCCGGCGACCGTACCGGTCGCCGATCGCGCCCAGTACGGCACCGCCCAGCCAGCGGGTGATGAACGCCGCCGAGACCAGACTCGCCGCCTTCACGGGACCCAGCCCGAACTCCTTGCTCACCTCCGTCAGCACCAGGGTGATCAGGACGAAGTCGAAACCGTCGAGAAGATAGCCGATCCACGCTCCGGTGAACGCCTTCCAGCGGGCACGTCCGATCTGCCGGTACCAAGGGAGTGGGGCCTGCGCATAGCCTTTCACGGTCGACAGCATGCGGGGCGTGGCCTCCACCGCCTCGGAGGCCACGCCCCGTGCGCGCCGCCGACGGAAGCGGACCCGCGGTGTCTGCGAAGGGTTCAGAACCGGCGGCCCTCCACCGCGTCCGCGAACCACCGGGTCAGGGTGGTGGGGTGGGTGATCGCGGTTCCGACGACCACCGCGTATGCCCCGTGTTCCAGGGCGAGGGCGGCCTGTGTGGGGGAGTGGATCCGGCCCTCGGCGACCACCGGTACGTCCAGTGCGCCGGCGAGCCGCTCGACCAGTTCGAGGTCCGGCCCGGCCGCTTTGCGGTCGTATGTGGCGGGGGTGTATCCCGACAGCGTGGTGCCCACCAGGTCGGCGCCGAGACCGGCGGCGCGCACCCCCTCCTCGTACGTGGACACGTCGGCCATCACCAGGCCTCCCGCCGCCCGCACCGCGTCGATCGACGCGGCCAGGGGCCGGCGGTCCGGGCGGGGACGGTCCGTGGCGTCGAGGGCCACGATGTCCGCCCCGGCTTCCAGGACGGCGAGTGCGTGACGGGCCGTCGGGGTGATGTAGACACCCTCCGTCCCGTCCTTCCACAGCCCGATCAGCGGCAGGTCGAGGGCGCCGCGGATGGCCCGGATGTCGTCCTCGCCCTGCGCGCGGATACCGACCGCACCGCCGTCGCGGGCGGCCATGGCCACCCGGCGCATCGTGTCCGGGTCGCGCATCGGCTCGCCCGGGTACGCCTGGCAGGACACGATCAGCGCGCCGCGCAGGCGGTCGAGCACCGCGCCCTGGTAGGTACGGTCGGTACGGTCGCTCATCGCAGGGCCTCCAGGGCGAGTCGGGCGGCGCCGAGGACGGCGGCGTCGCCGCCGAGCGAGCCCGGCCGCAACTCCACGCCCTTCAGCGGGGGCAGGAGCTCGGCCGCGAAGGCCTCCTGCAACGGCTCCCACCACTCCGGGCCGCAATTGCTGACGCCACCGCCGACGAGGACGAGTTCCGGATCGGTCATGTTGACGATCCCGCCCAGCGCCTCGCCGAGCGCCCCCGCGCCCCGCGCGAGAACCCGGCGGGCCGCGTCCTCGCCTCCGGCGGCCCGGGCCGCGACCTCGGCCAGTGAGGAGACGGGTTCCGACGCGGACTTCGTGTACGCCGCCAGCAGTGCGGGACCGCTGCCGACCGCCTCCGCGTGCCCGGTCGCGCCGCAGGTGCAGGGGATACCGGCGGCCGACGGCACCGGTACGTGGCCCGCGTGCCCGGCCACGTACCGGGCGCCATGGTGCACCCGGCCGTCGATCAGGAGCGAGCCGCCGATGCCGGTGCCGACCGCGACCAGCAGGACGTGCCGGCGGCCTGCGGCGGCACCGAGCCACGCCTCGCCCAGGGCGTGTGCGTGGACGTCGTTGTCGACCGAAACGGGGACGCCGAGCGCTTGCTCCAGGTCTCGGCGCAGTTCGGTCCCGGCCCAGCCGGGCAGGGCGTCGGTGGCCGAGACGATGCGGCCGGACGCCGGGTCGACGACGCCGGCGCTGCCGACACCGACCGCCGCGACCGGCCCGCCGAGCTCCCGTACGGCCCGCACGGCGGCGGCGACCACGGCCTTCGGACCGTCCGCGGCCGGGGTCGGCAGCGTGCGGCGTCGTAGCAGGGTGCCGTTGGAGTCGACGAGACCGGTGGCGGTCTTCGTACCGCCGATGTCGATTCCGGCGACCAGGCTCATCGCAGGCCTGCCCGCTCCAGGATCTCCGCGATGCGCGCGGTCTCGACCTCGTCGAGCGGGCGCATCGGCGGGCTGACGACGTTGGTGTCGATGATCCCGCGGACCTTCAGGGCGGTCTTGAACGCGCCGAGACCGCCCGCCGTCGCGGAGGCGGTGCCCGGTGCGGCGACGGTCACGATCTCGAAGAGCCGTGCGATGCGGTCCTGTTCGGCCTTGGCCGCCGTCCAGTCGCCGGCGGCGGCGAGCCGGTCCAGACGCGTGTAGCCGTGCGGGTCGACGTTGCCCAGGCCGGGCACGGCGCCGTCGGCGCCGCCGAGCAGCATGGCGTCGACGACGACCTCGTGGCCGGTGAGGACGGAGAAGTCCGACAGCTCCTGGGCTGCGAGGCAGAGGTAGCGCAGGCCGACGTCGTCGCCGCTGGAGTCCTTGATGCCGGCCAGGACCCCGTCGGCGGCGAGCCGCAGCACCAGGTCGGTCGAGAGCTTGCTGTGGACGCACACCGGCACGTCGTAGGCGAGGAGCGGCAGTTCCACGGCATCGGCGAGGAGCCGGAAGTGCCGGTCGATCTCGGTCTCATGGGTGCGGGTGTAGAAGGGGGCGGTGGCGACGACGGCGTCCGCGCCGCTCCTGCGGGCGGCTGCGGCCCGCTCGATCGCGCGGTTGGTGGTCTGCTCGATCGTGCCGACGACGACGGGAACCTGTCCGGCGGTCGCGCCGACGATCGTGTCGACGACGACGTCCTTCTGGCGGTCGGTCAGGTACGCGGTCTCGCCGGAACTGCCGAGGGCGAAGAGGCCGGTCACCCCGCCTTCGAGGAGGAAGCCGACAAGCCGCTCCAGCGATGCGGTGTCGATCTCGCCGTCGGCGGTCAGCGGGGTGACCACCGGCGGAATGACTCCGGTGAAGCGGGGGGTACGGGCGTTCACGACGTGCTCCTGGAGATGTGTATGGGGGTGGAACGGGAGGAACGAGAGGAAGGGGAAGCGGGGGCGTCGTCCTTGAGCGGGTGGACGCAGTGCCAGCGGTGCCCGTCCGCGGTGCCGTCGGCGGCCGGGAAGGCGGTGGCGCAGGCGTCGTCGGCCTTCCAGCAGCGGGTGCGGAAGGGGCAGCCGCTGGGCGGGTTGACGGCGGAGGGAACCGGGCCGGTCAGGATGATCCGCTCGGTGTGCTCCAGCAGGCTCGGGGTCGCGGAGAACAGGGCCTCGGTGTACGGGTGGGTCGGGGAGGCCGACACCGCGCGGGCCGGGCCCTCCTCGACGATCCGCCCGAGGTAGAGGACGGCGAGGCGGTCGGAGAGGTGGCGCACGGTCTGGATGTCGTGGGAGATGAACACCATGCCGAGGCCGAGCCGGGCGCGCAGGTCGACGAGCAGGTTGAGGACCTGGGCCCGCACGGAGACGTCCAGTGCGGAGGTCGGCTCGTCGGCCACGATGATGTCGGGCTCCAGGGCGAGCGCCCGTGCGATCGCGACGCGCTGGCGCTGGCCGCCGGACAGCTGGCCGGGCAGGGCCCGCAGGGTGTGCCCGGGCAGGCCCACGAGGTCGAGGAGTTCCTCGACGCGTTCCTCGCGCTCCCGCTCGGTGCCGCGCCGGTGGACGTCGAGCGGGTCGCGCAGGATCCGGCCGACGGACATGCGGGGGTTGAGCGCGCTCGAGGCGTCCTGGAAGACCACGCCGACCGAGGAACCGAACTCCGTGCGGCGGCGGGCGGCGGGTATCCGCCACAGGTCCTCGCCGCGGAAGTGCACCGTGCCCTCGGTGGGCTTCTGGAGACCGGTCAGGACGCGGGCGAGCGTGGACTTGCCGCAGCCGGACTCGCCGACGAGGCCGAGGATCTCGCCCTTGGCGACTTCCAGCGAGGCGTCGGTCAGGGCATGGACCGAGTCGTGGCGGAACACTCCGCCGCCGCGCGCCTTGTGCCGGACGTGGATGTTCTCCAGGCGGATCATCGGACCGCCTCCTTCTGCTGCTGGACGGCCGCCGCCGGGTGGTGGCAGGAGAATCCGTGGGTACGGCCGCCGAGCGCGGTCAGCTGTGGAGGCGTCGTGCGGCAGAGCTCCGTGGCCGCCTCGCAGCGCGACGCGAACCGGCAGCCCGCCCCGAACTGCTTCGGAGCAGGGACCACGCCGTGGATCTGGTGCAGCCGCTGCGCGCCGGCCTCCAGGGAGACGACCGATCCGAGCAGGCCGCGGCTGTAGTGGTGCGACGGGGCGAGCAGCACGGACCGGGTGTCGCCGACCTCGGCGAGCTGGCCGGCGTACATGACCGCGACCCGGTGGGCGAGGTCGCCGACGAGCGCGAGGTCGTGCGAGACGAGGACCATCGCGAAGCCGAGCTCGTCGCGCAGCCGGACGAGGAGTTCCACCACCTGGGCCTGGACGGTGACGTCCAGGGCCGTCGTCGGCTCGTCGGCGATCAGCAGCCGGGGGCTGCGGGAGAGTGCCATGGCGATGAGGACACGCTGGCGCTGCCCGCCGGACAGCTCGTGCGGGTAGCTGCGCAGGGTGCGCTTCGGGTCGAGGCCGACCAGGTCGAGGAGTGCGGACGGGGTCCTCGTGCCGCCGCGCGAGGTGAGCTGGCGCAGTTGCCGGCCGACCAGGACCGACGGATTGAGGGACGACATGGCGTCCTGGTAGACCATCGCGATCTCGGGGCCGGCGAGCGCCTGGCGTTCCTTGCGGTCCATCGTCAGCAGGTCGCGGCCGCGGTACTCGATGCTGCCGGAGACCTCGGCGTTGCGGGCGAGCAGTCCCATGACGGCGAGGCTCGTGATCGACTTGCCGCAGCCGGACTCGCCTACGAGCCCGAGGGTCTCGCCCTCGCGGACGGTGAAGGAGATGCCGTCGACGACGTTCACTTCGTCGTACCGGTCGGGGAAACGAATGGCGAGGTCCTTGACGACGAGCAGTTCGGCGGCGTCGTCCGGCACGGGCCGGGCGGCCGGCGCAGTGGCGCGGACGACCTCGGCGAGGCGGGCGAGCGCCGCGTCGACCTCCTCGCGCGACCGGGGCTCCGGCGCCGGACGGACGCTCTCGCGCCCGGTGTCTTCGTCCGGCCTGCGGGCCGTCTTCGGGGCGGCCGAGGCGTCGGTGAGCCCCTCGGAGAGGATGTTGAGCGCCAGAACGGTGATCAGCAGGACCAGGCCGGGGAAGAAGGTGGCCCACCAGCCGCCGGACAGCAGGATCTGCCGCCCGTACGACAGGACGTTGCCCCAGCTGGGGTTCGGGTCCTGTACGCCGGCGCCGATGAAGGACAGGCTCGCCTCGAAGATGATCGCCTCGGCGACCAGGACGGTCGCGAAGACCATGACGGGCGCGGCGCAGTTGACCGCGACGTGCCTGAGCACGATGTGGCCGCGCCGGGCACCGATCACCTTCTCGGCCGCCACGTAGTCCTCGCCGTACTGTGCGAGGACGTTGGCGCGGACGACCCGGGCCAGGGACGGCACGTACACGAAGGCGATGCTGCCGACGATCACGGGGACGCTGGGCCCGAAGACGGCCACCAGGACGGCGGCCAGCGCGATCGGCGGGAAAGACATGACGACGTCGAGGGTGCGCATGACCGACTCGTCGCCGAGCTTGCGCGAGGTGGCCGCCAGCGCGCCGAGGAACGCGCCGCCGACGACCGCGAGAGCGGTGGCGCCGAGGCCGATCAGCAGCGAGTAGCGGGCGCCGTACACGACCCGGGAGAAGATGTCGCGGCCGACGCGGTCGGTGCCGAACCAGTACTCGGCGCCGGGTGCTTGCACCGGGGTGCCGGTGGCGAGCGGGTCGGAGGCGAACAGCGGCGCGAGGACGGCGGCCGCGGTGACGAGCAGCAGGATGCAGACGGCGATGCGAGAGGTGACCGGCAGCGAGCGGAATCGGATGCCGGGACGGGAGAGCCTCTTGGCGAGGCGACCGGTGAACATGCGTCACACCGTCCTGATACGGGGGTTGACCAGCAGGTACAGGAGGTCGACGACGACGTTGACGACCAGGAACGCGAGGGCGATGGTGAGCACGGTGCCTTGGACGAGGGCGGTGTCGCCGCCGGTGACTCCTTCGAGGATCAGTTTGCCCATGCCGGGCAGGTCGAAGATCGTCTCGATGACGACGGCGCCGCTTAGCAGGTAGCCGATCTTGATGCCGAGCACGGTCAGCGGGGTGACCAGGGCGTTGCGCAGGACGCCGCGGATGACCAGTGGCCGGGGCAGCCCGTTGCCGGTCGCGGTGCGGACGTAGTCGCGGTCGAGCTCGCTGACCATCGAGGTGCGGATGAGGCGGGCGAGGGAGGCGGCGACGGGGACGGCCAGGGAGATCGCGGGCAGGGCCATGGCCTGCAGCCACCCGGGGAAGGATTCGGCCGGGTTGACGTAGCCGCCGGTCGGGAAGACGGGGGTGTTGAGGGCGAACTGCTGGATGAGTACGACGCCGAGCCAGAAGGAGGGGATCGCGATGCCGGCCATCGACAGGACGCGGGTGAGCTGGTCGGGCCAGCGGTCGCGCTGGACGGCGCCGGTCACGCCCAGGGCTACGGCGAGAACGACTGCGAGGACCAGACCCAGCGCGGTCAGCTGCATGGTGACGGGCAGCGCGATCGCGATCCGGTCGGCTACGGGCTGACCGGGCGGCATGGTGACGCCGAGGTCGCCGTGCAGAAGCTGGCCGAGGAAGCCCACGTATCGCAGGGGCAGCGGGTCGTTGAGCCCGTGCTCCTCGGCGAACGCGGCCCTGGCCTCGGGGGTGGCACCGTCGCCGAGCGCGTTGAACGCGGGGTCGGCGGGGGAGAACTGGAGCACGACGAAGACCAGCAGGGTGATGCCGAGGATCATCACCGGCATGATTGCGATGCGGCGCAATGCGAGCCGGAGGAAGACAACCATCTTTCGGTTCCTAGCGGTTGGAGGGGGATCCGGGCCGGCCCGGGGGCCGGGATGAGCCGGCCCGGATCCGGTCAGGCGCGGCCGACGTTGAGGAACGACACGCCGGTGGTGGGCAGCGGCTGGAAGCCCGGCAGCGCCTTGTCGGTCCAGGCGGTCGGCAGCTTGCGGTGCAGGATCGGGTAGATCGGCGCCTCGTCGGCGACGATGTCGGTGATCTGTCCCCACAGCTGCTTGCGTTCGGCGGCATCCGCGCTGCGGGCGGCCTGGTCGAGGAGCGCGCGGACCTGCTTGTCCGGGGCGCTGTCGTTCCAGCGGTACCGCTTGGTCGGCCAGGTTCCCTCGTAGAACCAGCGCAGCAGCAGGTCGACGTCGTTGCCGAAGACGGACGGGTCGCCCGGGGCAACGAGGACCTGGAACTGTCCCTTGTCGACCTTGGCGTACTGGGCGCTCGACTGGCCGATGTTGAGAGTGGTGCTCACGCCGACGGCGTCGAGGCTCTCCTTGATCAGCGGGGCGATGTCCTTGACCCAGCCGGTGTCGGTGGTGAGCAGTTCGATCGACAGACCGGTCGCCCCCGCCTCGGCGAGCAGCTGCTTCGCCTTGGCCTGGTCGTAGGTGTAGACGGTGGCGGCCTTGTGGAAGTCCGGGTGGGTCTGCTGCAGATATCCCTGCGCCGCGCTGCCGTTGCCGACCATGGCGGTGGCGATGATCTTCTCGACGTCCAGGGCATAGTGCAGCGCCTGGCGGACGCGCTTGTCGTCGAAGGGCTTCTGGGCGCAGTTGAACATGAGGAACAGCTGACCGAAAGACTGCACCGACTCGACCTTCGCCTTGGCGGACAACCGCTTGGCGTCGATGTAGGGGACGTCCTCGATGGCCTGGACCCGACCGGACTCCATGGCGCTGACGCGGGCGGCCGGGTCCGAGATGAGCCGCCAGGTCATGCTCTTGGCCTTGGCCTTGAAGCGGCCGTTGTACTTCTCGTACGCCTCGAAGACGATCTTGTCTTCCTTGGTCGCGGAGACCAGGCGGTACGGGCCCGAGCCCACCGGCTTGGCGTCGAACCCCTTGGGGTCGGCCTGCACCAGCTTCTTGGGGACGATCTTGGCGACCGTCACCCGGGAGGGGAACAGCTCGAAGGGATACTTGAGCTTGAACTCGACCGTCGAGGCGTCGACGGCCTTCACGTTGTCGAGGAACGGCAGGAACTGCGCCATCAGCGAGGCGCTCTTCGGGTCGAGGATGCGCTCGAAGCTGAAGACCACGTCCTCGGTGGTGACCGGCGACCCGTCGTGGAAGGTGGCTCCGGCGCGCAGGGTCGCCCGGTAGGTGGTGGCGTCGACCTTGGCCGGCAGGGCGGTGGCCAGCGTGGGGCGGGCGAGAAGGGTGGCCGGGTCGAGGTCGGCGAGGCCCTCGAAGACGTGCATGTTCGCGGCGACAGGGGTGGCGCCGGACGCGGTCATGGGGTCGAACCCGGTGGAGAGCGCGTACGAGATGCCGGCCTCGATCGTCTCGGTGCCCGAATTGGCGGTGGAGCCCGTGGAGGAAGGACCGCCGCACGCGGCGAGAGTACTGGTCAGGGCAGCTGCCGCACCGACGGCGCCGGTGTAACGCAGGAAACTGCGACGGTCGAATCCTGCGGGCATCCGCTGCGACACGGGTTCCTCCTGGGGGCGACGTTCACTCGGAGAGCCTATAGTTCAGACGTCTGATGTCCGACGGCTTGATAGCGTGTGAACCTAGCTGGACGAGGGAGAGGGGTCAATAGGTGGCGAGTCCTGAGATTTCCGAAGCGCGCCGGGGGCGGGCGTCGCTTCGCAAAGAGGTCGCGGAGGAGATCAAGAGCTACATGCTCGACAACCGCATGCGCCCCGGGGATCCCCTGCCGACGGAGGCGGAATTGTGCATCGCGCTCGGCGCGAGCCGTTCCAGTGTCCGCGAGGCGGTGAAGACCCTGGCCGCCCTCGATATCGTCGAGGTGCGTCACGGTCACGGAACGTACGTGGGTCGGCTGAGCCTTTCCGCGCTCGTCGAGTCCATGGCCTTTCGCGGCATGCTGAGCCCTGACGACGACTTCAAGGTCTACGCCGACCTCGTCGATGTGAGGGAGTTGTTCGAGCGGGGCAACGCCGAGCGGATCGTCGGCGCGTTGAGCCCGCAGCACCTCGCCACGCTCGACGGCCTGGTCGCCGAGATGGAGCGGCAGGGAGCGGGTGGTGGCGACGGCTTCGTGGCCTCGGACCGTGCCTTCCATGCGCTGCTGGTGGAGCCGCTCGGCAACGAGCTGATCAGCCAGCTGACGGTGGCGTTCTGGGACGTCTACGCGATCGTCTCGCCGCACCTGAACCTCATGACCATCGAGGACGAGCGGGTGACGGTGGACGTGCACCGCCGGATCGTCGAGGCCGCGCGCGCCGGTGATCCGGCTGCCTTCGTCGCCGCCGTCTCCGACCACTACGCGCCGGTGCGGCGGCGGCTCGCCGACGCTCGGGCCAGGGCTGCCGACAGGGAGTCCTGACCCGGGGCCGGCTCGGCGCAGGCACACCGGAGCCCGCCCGCCCTGCCCGGGCGGACTCCGGTGTGTTCCCGGACCCCCTGGCGGCCCCCCTTGACCGCTCGGCAGCGGGCTCCCTACAGTCTCGTGACATCAGACATCTGATCTCTCATGTTTTGCTGTCTTCAGGGGGCGTCCGTGCCGTTGACCGACCTGACTCTCGACGACTGCCTGGCCTACCGGCCCGAACTGCCGGCTCCAGCCGACTTCGACGTCTTCTGGTCCCGCACGCTCGCCTACGCCGAGTCCGCCGTCCCCGCGCCCGATCTACGCTTGGTCGACAACGGCCTCGCGCTGATCGACACCTACGACGTGACCGTCGCCGGCTTCGACGGCCACTCCGTACGCGGGTGGTTGCGTGTCCCCGCCGGAACGACCGGACCACTGGGCTGCGTCGTCGAGTTCCTCGGATACGGCCGCGGCCGCGGCCTGCCGCACGAGAACCTGCTGTATCCGGCAGCCGGGTACGCCCACTTCCTCATGGACACCCGGGGGCAGGGCTGGTCCGCCGCCCCCGGAGACACCGCCGATCCGGCACCCGGCCCGAGCGGCACGGTCCCCGGCTTTCTCACCCGCGGCGTCGACAGCGCCGAAAACCACTACTACCGACGCCTGTTCGCCGACGCGGTGCGCTGGACCGAGGCCGCCCGCGCCCTGTCGGTGGTCGACCCCGACCGGATCGTCGTCACCGGCTTCAGTCAGGGGGGCGGCATGGCCCTCGCCGTCGCCGGACTCGTCCCCGGTCTGGCCGCAGTGATGCCGGACGTGCCGTTCCTGTGTCACATCCGGCGCGGCGCCGAGATCGCTTCTGAGCCTCCGTACACCGAGATCGCCCAGTACCTCGCCCTCCACCGCGACCGCACCGAGCAGGTCTTCAGCACGCTGTCCTACTTCGACGCCGCGCACTTCGCCGCCAGGGCGGATGCTCCCGCGCTGTTCTCGATCGCCCTGATGGATCCCATCTGCCCGCCCTCCACATGCTTCACCGCCTACCACCGGTACACCGGCGAAAAGTCGGTCGAGGTGTACGCCTTCAACGGCCACGAGGGCGGTGGCCGTGTGCACGAGCGGGCCCAACTCGCCTTCGTGCGCGACCGCATCGGCTGATGCCGTAGGCCAGGGACACTCCGATGGTGGCTACGAGAGGCGCGGGCAGGACGGCACCGGAGATCGGAGGTCCGGACGACCCGGACGGCGGACGAACCGGCATCGTGATGGTCTGGACCAATTCCGGGGAAGATTCCACACTGGGCCGATGGACAACTCACGGATCACGCCATGACCGCCCCGCGGAGGGGCGATCTGCCCCTGCACCGGCTGGAGGTACCGCTGCCACACCTGCTGCCCTTCGCCATCGGCTCCTTCGACACCATCGGCCCCCTCGCCAGAGCCGACTTCCCGCACCGCCACGCCTTCTACGAGATCGTCCACGTCACCGGCGGCCGCGGCACCCACGTGCTCGACCTCGGCCACTGGCCCCTGGACCCGCCCCACTTGGGCGTGATCACCCCCGGCCAAGTCCATCACTGGCAGGGCGCCGATGGCCTCACCGGCAGAGTGATCCTCTTCAATGAAGACTTTCTCCTCACCCACCCCGAGGACGCCGCGGCCCTCGAACGGCTCGCCGACCGGCCGTGGCTGCGGCTGGAGGCGCGCCACGAGGGGATCACCCACGTGCTCGGCGAGATGGAACGCGAGTACCGCAGCCTCGGCGAGGGGTACGCGGGCGTGCTCAATGCCTACCTGCACATCCTCATCGTCCTGGCCCTGCGTGCCTGCGAACAGGCCCCCGGCCCGGCCCCCGCGTCGGCGGGCCGGGCCGCCGCACTGGCGGCCACCGCCTTCACCCGGCTCATCGCAGCCCCGGGCGGCACCCGGCGCACCGTGGCCGACTGCGCCAGGGAGCTCGGCGTCTCCGACGGCCATCTGCACACCCTCGTCAGAGAGGCCACTGGGCAGCCCCCCGGACGTCTGATCCGGCGCCGGCAGACCCTGGAGGCCAAACGGCTGCTCGCCCGTACCGACCTGACGGTCCGACAGGTCGCCCGGGACACGGGCTTCGCGGACCCCGCGTACTTCAGCCGGTTCTTCCGGCGGGAGACCGGACTGACCCCCGGGGAGTACCGGGCCGGGATCTGCCGCGTCGCGGTGCCAAGCTCCGGGACAGGAGAAAAGCACCACGATCCCCGGATCGCGTCCATCGCCGCCGCCGCGCCGACGGCCGTAGGTTGACGGCGACGGGCCCGGACCGCGGGGGAGTCCGCGCCCCGCCCCGAGCCGCGCCCCACCGCGGTACGGGGGTCCGGCCCGTCACACCCCCCCCACGACCCGAAGGAGTCGAGCTGTGCCCACCGCCGAGAACCGCGGTACCTCCCCCCACCAATCCACCCCACCTCAGGATGGTCGCCGCGCCGACGGATCCGCCGCCCCTGGGGCCCACGACGGTCAGGCCCCCTCCACCGGCTTCAGCCGCAAGGGCTTCCTCCGGGCCACCGCTGCCGCCGCGGCCGGCCCGCTGCTCGTCGGGGCGGGCGTGGCCGTCGCCCGGGAGGGGAGTGCGGCGCAACCCGGGATCACACCCGTCGCCTTCACCCCGGCCTGCGACGACGGCGACCACCCCACCATCCCCCAGACGGAGGGCCCGTACTTCAAACCGAACTCCCCGCTTCGCACCTCCCTGGTGACGCCTACCACCCCCGGAACCCGGCTCACCGTCAACGGGTACGTCTTCGGCCAGGCCTGCCTGCCCCTCGCGGGCGTCCTCCTCGACTTCTGGCAGGCCGACGTCAACGGCGCCTACGACAACGCCGGATACTCCTTTCGGGGCCACCAGTTCACCGATGCGCAGGGCGCGTTCCGGCTGAGCTCGATCGTCCCCGGCCTCTATCCGGGGCGTACCCGGCACCTGCACGTCAAGCTCCAGGCCCCCAACCGGCCCGTCCTGACCACCCAGTTGTACTTCCCCGGCGAACCCCGCAACGCGACCGACTCGATCTTCGACGCCCGCCTGCTGATGACGGTGCGCCCGGTCGGCAACGCCCGGGAAGCAACCTTCGACTTCATACTCGACGTCCCGCAGACCCCTGGCCCGTCCCCGACCCCCACCGACCCGACGACCCCTCCCGGCGGCACATGGACCCCGGGAACCTCGTACCGTGCCGGTGACCGCGTCACCTACGGCCCGACGGCCTACGTCTGCCTCCAGGCACACGTGGCCATGGCCGGGTGGGAGCCCCCGAACGTCCCTGCCCTCTGGCGTCGCGACTGACCACCGGACCGGGCAGCCTCCCCGCCTGGCCGGGCTCCGGCGTCCCCGTCTCCCTTGAACGCCGCGCCGACGGCGGGGGCGCCGAGCAGAGCCACAGCGGTCACCAGCGACCGGGCCCGCGATGGGCGCAGTCATCCGATGCGGAGACCCCGGACCTGGGAACCCGCCCCTGGGGCACCGAAACGGTCGCCGGGCCATGCTGGCATGAGCCGCGAAGGCCGGAGCGGCAGGGGTGGCGCGAGTGGGCACAGGCTGTGGCCGGAAGCATTGATCCATTGCCGCCGGACAGAAACCGTCCGATTCCGGCGCCTCGCCCACACCTCGGTGCCCTCGTGGTCGACTGCAGTCATGCCCTGCCCGAGCTGGGGTATCGACAGCGACGTCATCGCACCCGGGGGAGTACCGGGCCGGCCGGCAGCGGTAGCCGGCCCGCTGTCAGGTCTGGCGGGGGAAGAGCGCGAGGAGCCGTTTGCGCTGGTTGGTACCGAGGCCCTGGATGCGGCGGGTCTCGGAGATGCCGAGGTCTGCGAGGAGTTGACCGGCGCGAATGGAACCGATGCCGGGTAGGGACTCGAGGACGCGGCGTACCCGGACCTTGCCGACCACCGCGTCCTCGCGCTCCAGTAGAGCGGCGAGCGGCAGGTCGCCAGATTTCAGCGCCGCCATTAGTTCGCCGCGCTCCTTGCGGACGGTGGCGGCCTTCTGGAGGGCTTCGGCCCTCTGAGCCGGGGTCAGAGCAGGTAGGGGCATGGGGTGCAGTCCTTACGTCGTACGGTTGTTCCTGCCATCATGACGGGCCCTCGGGGGCGATGCCCAGCAGGTTTGCCGTCGACGGCTATGCCGGGGCGCTGGTGCGGCGGCCGGCGGTGCGCTCGGGGTCGTGGATGAGGAAGCCGCTGGTGACCGGGGCGTCCTGGATGCCGTCAGGGGTGTCGATGATGACGCCGCCAGTGCCGTCGAGGTGGAGGATTCGGCCGCAGGTGCTGCGCAGGGTCTCGCTGCCGTCGCTGTTGCGGGAGACAACTCCGGATTCGAGCGGGGTTGAGGCGTGGGCTTGTTGGCCGAGCTGGCTGCGTACGAGGAGGCGTCCGGAGGCGCCCCAGGTGGCGGGGGTGGTCCATGTGCAGTGGCTGATGGTGTCGGAGAAGATCTGCCGGCGTCCGCTGTCGTCGGCGGCGTCAGAGGTCCAGATCAGTCGCAGATGCCCGGGCAGCGGGCTGGTCGTGTCGTGCATCCGCCCACGATCCCACGCGGCCGTGTGGCCGCAGCGGTTCACGCACCGGGTCGGCTTGAAGGTCCGGTCTGCCCTCGCAGGCCGCCCTGGCTGCGGCGGCGGGTGGACCGTTCTGTCCCCAGCCGTCCGCTCGGGACGCGGCCCGGACGGCTTGTCCGAGGAGTGAGATGCCCTTTCCGTAACGGCGGCGCCGTGTGAAATTCCGGCCATGCAGCGCCAGTTCATTATTAGCGCCAGCGTGCCGGCACCGAGGTGACCTGGGGGTGATCCCTTCCAGGGGGCTCACAGCCCGCACGCAGACGCTGAGCAGCATGCCGGTGCTGGGGCTGTCGTACACGGTGGACACCACCCGGGCCACCGCCCAAATCCGGGTGCCACGGGCCCACGCCACACGCGCACGCGGCAAGCTGAATCGCATGGTGGCTGCGCTGGCCGTCACCGAGCACCCGCCCGTCCTCCCTTAGAACGAGTGCGGAGGGCCGGGGCGCAAGCCCCGCCGCGGAATCCTTTCAACCCCGTACGGCACATACGCGCCGTCCACCAGGGCCGAGGCGGACTTCGCTCTGGCACCGATACCCCTCAACCCCTTGACCGGGCTCAGGGCTCGTGCAGCGGGTGAGGGTACGGCCAACTGTGCGAGGCGTGACGTTGGGGCGACGGGCCAGCCGCCAGCCTCTCTAGCGCCGGATGAGGCCGAGTTGGGTGGCGGTGGCGACGGCGGCGGTGCGGGAGTCGACGCCGAGTTTGGCGTAAATGCGCGCCAGGTGGGACTTGACGGTGCCTTCGGTCAGGTGGAGCCGGGCGCCGATGGCCTGGTTGGACAGGCCCTCGGCGACCAGGACGAGGACTTCGCTCTCGCGTCGGGTCAGGGCGGTGCCGGGCGTGCGCAGCCGGTTCATCAGCCGGTCCGCGACGGCCGGTGCGAGCGTGGTGCGGCCTGCTGCGGCGGTGCGTACGGCAGCCGCCAGGTCTTCGGGTGGGGCGTCCTTGAGGAGGTAGCCGGTGGCGCCGGCTTCGATGGCGGGCAGGGTGTCGGCGTCGGTGTCGTAGGTGGTGACGATCAGCACGCGGGGTGCACCGGGGCGGGCGGTGATGGCGGCGGTGGCCTCGGCGCCGCCCATGCCCTTGCCGAACTGGAGGTCCATCAGGACGACGTCGATGTCGCCCTGGGATGCGCGGGCGACGGCGTCCTCGGCGGTGGCGGCCTCGGCCACCACTGCGATGCCGTCTTCGGTTTCCAGGACGGCGCGGAGTCCGGCCCGTACGACGGGGTGGTCGTCGGCCAGGAGCAGGCGGATGGGGGCGGCGGTCACGGGCGGGCCTCGGGGTCGGGGGTGGGGGCAGGGGCAAGGGGCAGCTGGGCGGCCAGGGCGGTGCCGTGGCCGGGGGCGGATTCGATGGTGAGGGTCCCGCCGAGGGCGTGGGCGCGAGCGTGCATGGCGGCCAGGCCGAACCCTCCGGCCTCGGGGTCGGGGGCGGGCAGGCGCTCGGGGTCGAAGCCGTGTCCGTCGTCGACGATGTCCACGGCGACGTTGTCCCCGAGGTAGCTGAGGGTGACCTCGGCGGTGGTGGCCTCGGCGTGGCGGAGCGTGTTGGCGAGGGCGGACTGGGCGATGCGCAGCAGCGCGACCTCGTGTGCGGTCGGGAGCGGTACGGGGTCGCCGGTGAGGTGGAAGCGTGCGGTGATCCGATGGCGGGTGCTGGTGGTGGCGCACAGGCGTTCCAGGGCGCCGGCCAGGGTGGTGCCTTCCAGGGCGGGCGGGGTCAGGGCGGCGACGAAGCGGCGGGCCTCGGCCAGGTTGTCGACGGCGGCCTGGCGGGCCTGGACGACATAGCGGGCAGCATTCTCCGGGGCGTGGGGCAGGGAGCGTTCGGCGGCGCGCAGCAGCAGCTGGATGCTGGACAGACCCTGGGCGAGGGTGTCGTGGATCTCGCGCGCCAGGCGTTCGCGCTCGGCCAGCACACCGGCGGCGTGCTGGGCGGTCGCCAGGTCGGCGCGGGTGGCGGTGAGCGCCTCGATCAGGCGCCTGCGGTGTTCGCTCTCCCGGTACAGGGCCTGGTACCCCCACACCACGGCGACCGCGACGGCGGCGCCCAGGGCCGGCCCGATCGCCATGGCCGCGCTGAAGGAGCCCTGGTGTGCGGCGAAGCCGGCGATGGCCGCTGCCGCGGTGGTCACCACGGCAGCCAGGCCGGCGCGACGGGTCAGCAGGTGGAGCTGGAGGAAGTACATCGGGAAAGCCACCCACACCCCGTCGGCCGACAGGGCCAGCAGTACAAGCCAGGCGGCGCCCACGGCGGCCAGCCACAGCGCGGCGGCCGCCTGCGAGCGGCGTACGCGGGGCAGCACGGGACCGGCCGCATACACCAGCGCGCACGCTGCTGCGGCGGCGACGACCGCCCCGGCGTGGGGGCGGCTGTCGGCGACGGCCCGGCCTGCGGCCAGGACGAGCAGGCCGACGACCAGCAGGTGCAGGCACCAGGCCAGGGCGCGGGTGGTGGGAGTCAGGGTGGGGGCGGTGGTGGTCACAGTCCCTCCAGGCTAAGGAGAGGACCGAGGCGAAGCCTCCATCGAAAGTTATAACCGGCGTGCCGCCTTTCGATTCGCCAAGTGCTGTCCTGGGCCAGATGTGTGACCAGGGACCCGGCAGCGAGGGTGGAGACGTACTTCACCGACCGTATGAGAGGGCAGCCGTAGCCGTGTTCGTCGCCTGGAGAGACCTGAAGTTCGCCAAGGGGCGCTTCGCCCTGATGGGGACCGTCATCGTGTTGATCACTCTGCTGGTCGGGCTGTTGTCCGGGCTGACCGCCGGCCTGGGCCAGCAGAACATCTCCGCGATCACCGGCCTGAGCGCCGACAAGATCGCCTTCGGGTCTCCGGGCGAGGGGGAGGAACCGTCGTACTCCAACTCCACCGTCATCGAGAAGCAGTGGCAGCAGTGGGCCAAGACGCCCGGTGTGAGCAGCGCCGAGCCGCTGGGCATCACCGTCACCAAGGCAACCGCGGGCAACAAGAGCATCGGAGCGTCCGCCTTCGGCGTCCAGCCGGGCTCCGCGCTCGCCCCCGACAGCAACAAGATCGACGACCGTGCGGCGGTCCTGTCGACCACCGCCGCCGCCGACCTCGGTGTGGTGGCAGGAGACACGTTCACGCTGGCCGGACAGCAGGTGACCGTCGCGGCAGTGAGTGGTGACGCCTCCTACAGCCACACCCCCGTCATCTGGACGAGCCTAGGCCTGTGGCAGAAGGCCGCACCCCCCACCGGCCAGACCGGCGGCTTGAGCGCCACCGTCATCGCCGTGAACACCACCTCCGGCGCCGACATCCAGGCCGCAGACCAGGCAGCGGGCACCAAGACACTCTCCACGGACGACTCGCTGTCCGCGATCGGCTCCTACACCTCCGAGAACGGCTCCCTGCAGCTGATGCGCGGCTTCCTGTTCGCGATTTCCGCCCTGGTCATCGGCGCGTTCTTCACCGTGTGGACCATCCAGCGCAGTGGTGACGTCGCCGTGCTGAAGGCGCTGGGCGCCTCCACCGCCAACCTGCTCAAGGACGCGCTCGGCCAGGCCGTCGTCCTGCTGACCGGCGGAACCCTGATCGGCACCGGCATCGCCGCCGGTCTCGGAGCCCTCGTCGCAGGCTCGGCCGTGCCGTTCCTCCTCACCCCCACCACTGTCCTCGTCCCGGCCGCCGTGATGATCACGCTCGGCGCGCTCGGGGCCGGCCTGTCCATCCGCCGCATCACCTCCGTCGACCCGCTGACCGCCCTGGGGAGCGCCCGATGAGCCTCAACCTGACCGACATCACCCTCACCTACCCCGACGGCGAGTCCCGCCTGACCGCCCTCGATCACGTAACCCTGCACGTGCCCAAGGGCAGCATGACCGCCGTGATCGGCCCCTCCGGATCCGGCAAGTCCAGCCTCCTCGCGGTCGCCGCCACCCTCATCACCCCCGACGCCGGCACCGTCACCATCGACGGCACCGCCACCACCGGGATGACCCGCAGCGAACTCACCGAGCTGCGCCGCCACAAGATCGGAATCGTCTTCCAGCAGCCCAACCTCCTGCCCTCCCTCACCACTGCCGAACAGCTCCAGGTCATGGCGCAGATCGACGGCCGCAAGCCGAACAGCGCCCGAGGGCGGGCCATGGACCTGCTCGACGCCGTCGGCCTGGCCGGCCAGGCAGGCCGGCGCCCCCACCAGCTCTCCGGCGGCCAGCGCCAGCGTGTCAACATCGCCCGCGCCCTGATGAACGACCCCACCGTCCTCCTGGTCGACGAACCCACCAGCGCCCTCGACCACGAACGCGGCGCCGCCGTCATCGACCTGATCACCCGCCTCACCCACCAGCAGGCCACCGCGACCGTCCTGGTCACCCACGACCGCACCCACCTCACCGCGGTCGACCAGATCGCCCAGGTCCACGACGGACGCCTACGCCTTCCCGCCCACACCTGACCCACCCAGGCGGTCCCCGGCAACCCCTACAGGCCGACTGGGCACCCACCGTTCCCTGGTCCCCCTGACTGCCTGCGGCTGGCCGCGTCCCGTTCGAAAGAGACCGAAACCCATGAAGAAGCTCTACTACTCCGCAGTCATCTACACCGTCCTTGGCCTCCTCAGCGGACTCTTCTACCGGGAGCTGACCAAGGCACAGGACTTCACCGGAGACACCCAGCTCTCCGTGCTCCACACCCACCTGCTCACCCTGGGCACGCTGTTCTTCCTGATCGCCATCGCTCTGGAGAGAGTCCTGCATCTGAGCAGTGGCCGATTCTTCAACGCGTTCTTCTGGACGTACCACGCCGGCATGATCCTCACCACCGGCATCATGACCGTTCACGGCACTATGACCGTCCTGGGCAAGACCGCCGGACCCGCGATCTCAGGACCGGCGGGACTGGGCCACATACTCCTCACCCTCGCCCTGGTCTTCTTCTTCCTCTGCCTGCACAACCGCGTGCGTCTCGACCTCACCTACTGCGCCGCGGGCGACCGTGAGAGCGGACAGCTCAAGGCTCTGCCGCGAGTTCAGTGAAAGAGGACGCGTTGATCTTGTCGCGTCGTGATCATGTCGCGCATCCGTTGACGGCCTGGTCGCCGTTGTGTTCCAGCCCTGCGTCCAGCTTCGGCTCGAGTACGTCACGGCGACGGGCCCTGCGATCCGGATCCACGCGCGGGGGCGTAGGCGGGGTCTGCCCGGGCTGCGGCACGGTATCGGGCGGGTGCACAGCCGATACGAGCGGCGGAGCACGGCACGTATGGACTGGTCCGGCTTCGCACTGCTCGCCCTCGGCGCGAGCTCACTGCTCGCAGGAATCTCTGCACTGGAGCAGGGCGGCGACATGGGCCCCTGGTGACCGGCCCGCTCCTCCTGGGTACCGCGCTCCTGGCCGTCTGGGTGAGGGTGGAACTGCGGCGCACCGATCCGTTGGTGGACGTTCGGGCGCTGGACGGCCGACAGGCGGGCCCCTTCTATCTCGCTTCGGCGAGCTTCGGCGTCGTCTACTTCGCCGCCCAGGCCCCCGATACCATGTTCCTCGCTGCCGATCCGCACACCACCGGGTACGGCTTCGGAATGTCCTCGACACAGATCTCCCTGGTGCTGCTGCCAGCGATCGTCGGCGCCATCATCGGGTCGGCTGTCACCGTGCCGCTGGGCCGCCGGATCGGCTACCGATCCACACTGGCCTCCGCCTTCGTCCTGGTCATGGCGAGCTTCCTCGCGCTGGCCGCGCTCCATGACTCCGTGGCCGAGATCGTCACTGCCAAGAATCTCGCCGGACTCGGGCTCGGCATCGCTCTGAGCGCCATGCCGACGGTGATTGTCGAGGCGGCCGAGCGCTCCCGGAGTGGCGTGGCGACGGCCCTGTACAACAACGTCAAGACGTTCGGAGGAGCCGTCGCCGGGGGGCTCATGGCAGCCGTACTGGCCACGTCCTCCCACGGTACCGGGGCCCCGACATCGCCGGAAGCCGCCCGGGAAGGAGCCTACGTGGTCGTGTGGCTGATGTGCGCGGCCTGCGCTGCGGCCGGTGCCGGCGCCGCTCTGTTGGGACGCCGTACGGAGCGGGCAACCTGACGGGCTGACCTCCGGCGATCCCCGCTCACGCGGATCAGCCGGCAGTCGTCGGCTCAGTCTCCGCCCGCCACAGCGACGCACGCCCTGACAGCAATCTTCCTGTACCGCCGAGCGTCACGCCTCCCCTCCCGACGGTCAGCTGTCGGCGGGGCTCTGTCCCTCAACCAGCAGCGACGAGGGAGCCCACAGCTGACCGTTGTGGTGTGCATGGATCGGATGAGTTGTGCAGGAGCTGCTGCGTAGATGTCGGGCGCCCTGGTGGTCACCCGTTAGGGGCTTCCGTTCGACCGACACATCTCAAGATGGCGCGGCAACAGCCTGTCATATGATACCGATTTGATCTGAGATGAGAAGAAATGAGGCGGATTCATGAGCGCGCAGCCCCCGACCGGTTACGACTACGGCTCGACACTGCCCAGCCCTGTCTCAAGGGAGGAGCTGGTCAGGCTGGAGGCGAGTGTTCTATTCACCGCCGAGGACGAGCAGGCGCTGCGCATGGCCGGCGACGTGCTGGAGGACCAAGTTGAGGACATCCTGGATGTCTGGTACGCATTCGTCGCCTCGCATCCGCATCTCGTCGCATATTTCGCCACCCCGGACGGCACGGTCCTCAATGACTACCTAACGCGGGTCCGCGCAAGGTTCGGTCAGTGGATCATGGATACTTGTCGCCGCCCGCACAACGAGGATTGGCTCTCGTATGCGCATGAGATCGGCCTGCGCCACACGAAGGCGAAAAAGAACCAGACCGACACAGCAGACTCCGTGCGCTCTGTCCCTCTGCGCTACATGGTGGCGTTCATCTATCCGATCACTGCCACGATGAGACCGTTCCTGGCCAACAAGGGCCACGACGAAACGGCCGTGGAATCTATGTACCAAGCGTGGTTCAAGTCCGTGACGCTGCAGACCGCCCTTTGGCTCCAGCCATACGCCACTGACCAGTGGTGAACGACCCGCCGGGCTCAAGGCGAGCGCCAGTTCCACTCTGCGGCGGACTCGCGGCCCGCGAACCGGGTGAGTGCCGACGCAGGGTTGCACTTCATCGGTTTTGTGACCTATGCGGAGGAAGCCCCGGGTGAGCGGACGGACGCGGGCTGTTCCCGTGGTCAACGTGACCCGGCCCCGAAGGGCCGCGCTTTCCCAACGGAGCCCAACCGTCGCCGTGTACGAACACCACCGCAGCCCCGTCGACGGCCACGGGCTCACCGGCGAGGCCCTGGTGGACCGGGCGGCTGTCACCGGTGAGGCGCTGCCCGTCTAGGCAAGGGAAGGCGCCCACGTCTACGCCTGCACCATCGTCACCTCAGGGTCGCTCACCATCCGCGCCGACTCCGTCGGCCGGGACACCAGGGTGGGGCGGATCATCAGCCGGGTCGAGGAGGCCCAGTCGGACCGGGCCCCGATCCAGACCGTGGCCACCCGCTTCACCCAGCGCTTCGTCCCCGTCTCCTTCGCCCTGGCCGCAGTCACCTACGCCGTCACCAGCGACGCCCGGCGCGCGATGACCATGCTGCTCATCGCCTGCCCCTGCGCGGCCGGGCTGGCCACCCCGACCGCCATCAGCGCGGCATCGGCAAGGGAGCCCGCCGCGGCACCCTCATCAAGGGCGGCACCCACCTGGAAGGCATTGGCCGGGTCACGGCGGTCGTCTTCGACGAGACGGGCACCCTCACCTTCGGCCGCCCCCTGGTCACGAGCGTGGTGACCCTCAGCGAGGAGGTCACCGCCGACGAGGTGCTGAGCCTGGCCGCCGCCGGCGAATTGCACGGACGCCACCCGCTCGCCCAGGCCATCGTCGCGCGCACCGAGGAGCAGCACCTTCACGTGCCGATCCACCAGGCGTGCGAAGTCGTCCTCGGGACGGGCATGCGCGCCGAACTCGACGGCACCCGCCTCCTCGTGGGCAGTCCCGCCCTCCTGCGACGGCACGGAGTCGACCTCACCGAAGACGCTCAGGGCTGGACGGACCGGCTGCGCGCCGACGGTGAGACCGTCATCTGCCTCGCCCACGACGAGGACCTCATCGGCATGCTCGGCGTCTCCGACGCCGTACGGGCCGGCGCGGAAACCGTCGTCCAGCAGCTGCGTGACCTCGGAGTCTCCCGCCTGATCCTGCTCACCGGCGACGCGCAGGAGACCGCCCAGGTCGTCGCCGACACCCTCGGGATCACCGAAGTGCACACCCACGCGCTCCTGGAAGCGTCACCATGGGCGGGCACTCCTCTCACGTCGCACTGGAGACCGCCGACATCGCACTCGCCGGCAACGACCTGCACCAGGTCGCCGCCTTCGTGGAACTGAGCCGCCACACCCTGCGCCTCGTACGCCAGAACTACGGGCTCGCGATCGGCGTCAATCTGCTGGGCCTGGTCGCGGGCGCCGGCGGTTCCATGAACCCCGTCCTCGAGGCCCTCCTCCACAACACGAGCAGCATCGCGGTGGTCGGCAACTCGGCACGCCTGGTCAACCACACTCCGCACCTGCCCCGCGTGGGTGACGACCTCCCGCGGCGGGCCCGCTGGAGGAGCGCCGCGTAGCCCACCACGATCCCGCAGCGCACGCGGACGGCAAGTCCGAGCCGTAAGGTTTCGTTGCCGCGCCGATACCACGGTGCGGCGACCCGGATGGGTCTGGACGTGGCTGACGACACCGCAAAGCAGCCGGTCAGTTGCCGTCTCCGGTCGGCGGCCAGTGCTTCGGGCCGGGCCGCCTGGAGGAACCGGGGGACTCGGGAATCGCCATGCTGATCAGCCTGCCAGACGACGGGGGGCGTCGGAGGAGGCGCACGGGCCGTCCGCTATCGGCTGGCGTACGGGAGCAGGGCCATCTCGCGGGCGTTCTTGATGGCCAGTGCGAGCTGGCGCTGCTGTTGTGCCGTGACGCGGGTGACGCGGCGGCTGCGGATCTTGCCCCGGTCGGAGATGAACTTGCGGAGCAGGTCGGTGTCCTTGTAGTCGATGTACGTGATTCCTGCCGTGTCCAGCGGATTGGGGCGGGACTTCATCGGCTTGCTAGGGGAGAGGCGGCGGGCCATGGGTGTTCCTCCGGGTACGGGGTTACGAGGTGTCGGTGAGTGGGGCGTAGGGGTCAGGAAACGGAGTCGAGCAGCGGACCGAAGGCGGCGGGGAGCTGCTTCCAGGCTTCCCGCCCGGCGATGTACTCGGCTTCGGTCAGGAGGCAAGTCCAGCGGTACACCGCCGCCCTCGGCCCCCGGATACCTCCGGGCCGCGACTGCCCATAGCCGGGGGCGCCAATCGACGTTCTTGTTCGCGGTCGGAGGCGTGGCGCGAAGCTCGGCCTGGATGGTGGGCGAGCATCCGGGCTGACCGGCGTTACAGCCCTCTGATGGTCTCCTCGATCAGGTCGTGGCCGAGATCGAAGCGCACGCCGTCGGGGTTGTTCAGCCCGGCGTCTGAGTACCAGGTGGTGTCGGCTTCCGGATGGGGTACGACGACTGCGACCTGCCCGCTGCCGTACGGCGCGACCAGCGCGGCCGGTGTGCCGTTGTCGTAGGTGGCGAGTACGGAGGCGTTGGCGCCGTCGTCCAGGACGAAGACCGGTCCGTCCTGGAAGTACATGTGACGCCGCCGGGATTCCCAGCTCACCGCGACGATCGTTTCCCGTCCGTCGTGGATGGAGGCGCTGGGGGTGGTGATGTACTGCTCGGTGGTGCCGGGCAGCAGGCCGAAACCCGGATCGCTCCCGGCCAGATAGCCGCACATACAGAATCCGAGATAGCGGCCGCCCTCCCGGGTCCAGTCGCGGATCGCGCCCGCGGCGTCCTTCAACTCTTCCCACGCGACGCGCCGTCGAGGTCGTCGTCGCGGGGCTGTACGTACAGGTCGGCGGCCGCCAGACCGGCCGGGGACAGGGGCAATCCTTCACCGGGGCCGGTATACCTCACCGTGAACGGGCGCGGTGCCCGCTTCAGGAGAGCGACCGCTGCCTCCGCGCATCCGTCGAGGGCCCGCGGGCTGCGGTAGACCAAGGCCGACAGAGCTTCTGTCTCACGTCGGGTACCGCCTGCCCGGGAACAGGCGGTGCCGGTCAGCAACACAGCGGCTGCCCCGGGTAGGGCCCGGGTCAACAGTCGCCGACGGTTCATGGAGGGAACAAGGGGTATCGCGGGGCCGCCTCGTCGTTAGTGAACGTAAGGCCATCCATGATCGCCGATTCATGCCGGGTGGTCACGATGCGGCCGGCGGGATGGAGTGGCGTGCCTGGCCCACCCACACCGGCGAGTTCATCGGATCCGCCCAAGCCGATCCGGGGTCTGGGGAAAGCCGGGATGCGGCCGGAAGGGGTGGTACGGCCTGCCAGCCTCGTTCTCAAGGTGCCACCGCCAGAACGCGACGAGCGGCGCACGAGAGGATGGCCCCTGACGGCGTTCGGGCGTTCAAGTCGACCGATTCCCGGCATGCCTCGGGTGGGTCGGCTGCTCGGCCTCGGGAAGCGACGGATCGGGCAGGGTGCTCAGAACTTGATCTCGACCAGGCGTGAGGTGTCCGGCTGGTTGACGCCGGCCGTGTCCTTCCGGCGGTCATCCGTGTTGATGGGGCGCCTGCACTGGTTCGTCCGTCCCCCGGCGGACCAGTGCAGGCGGCGGCTCCGAAATTCGCTGGTCAGGTGGGCTGGTGTGCGCGGATGCCAGGGTGCTCGCGCTGGTCGGCGGCGGGTGTCCGGGGTGAAGATCGTCGGTCACCGGGCGACTTCGCGGTTCAATGCAAGAAACTACGGTTCATGCTGGTTAGTCAAGCGGCCCTGCTGGTCGGTGTGTCGTCATGGCGGGCGACTCCGCCGGGGCGACTATCACTGGCTGTTTACACGCCCTGCCGCACCGTGAGGTGCAGCAGGGCGTGGTGCCGTGGGGCAAGCGGTGAGTGGTAGACGTGGACAACGGCGTGACCCTTGCCACGGCCGAGCACCCGCTTTTGCCGGGGTCGTGATCACGACGGCCACGGCGAAGCCGCCCGGCAGTGCGGTCCAGAACAGTGCGTCCGACAGGTGGGCGTCCATCGCCCCGGGGGTCAGGGCGATGATGCCGTTGTCGACGAGTCCCATCACCGCGATCGCGACGGTGTCCGCAGCCGGCGCCACCTCGAGCGCGGACGTCCAGTCCAGCGGTGGAGGTGGGCGAAGGCCCTCGTGCGGAAGTTGTTCCCCCAGTAGGTCGACGTCGCGTTCGCCAAGAGGATGATCCCCCACCACCGCCAGGCCGTGAAAATGGCCGACCTCGCGCCAGTCGCTGACGACCTGCCAGGACCTCAGCCGTGGGATGCCACCCTGGCCGGGGGCCGCCCTGGGGCGTCTCGAGGACTCGCTGGCCGCTCGGTGGCGGAGCGCGGGGTGGACATGTCGTCGGTGACGGCTGGTGCCCCGCTGTGCTTGTCCTTGCGGGCGGCGTTGATGATCGGGACCCTCAGGGGAGGTCTGGTCTTTCATCCGCGGCGGGACCCAGGCTCGTTGGAGGTTCCGGCACAAAACGACGCGGTTCGCCCGCGGTCGCTGCCGGATACGGCTCTGCGTTCCCCTGCCGAGTGTGCGAGCAGGGGAACGCAGAGCCATCGCGCTGCCGGCGTCAGCGGTTCTGCTGCTCGACGGTCGTCTTGAGCTCGCGCAGGAGTTCGGTGGTCTCCTGCTTCTTGCTCCAGCCCTCGGGGGCGGACTTGATGTTGGCCTCGATCTTCTTGACCTTCTCCGCAGCATCCTGCATACCGCGCGACATTTCCGGCATCTGTGCCACCTCTCAGACCGGCGGACTGCCTGACTGCAGCCAGCCACACACGAGGTGTATATCAGACATATAGGCGTAAGTGTCTGATTCTCGGCCGTCACATGAACGAGTCGGCCAGGGGCTCCCGCCGGCCATGGGCTCTCTTCATGAACCGTCGTCGACACCGTCTCTCACGGGCTGGAAACATCGTCCGACTTCGCGAATCGGGTCGTTCCGCACCTGGCGGTCCTGGATGCCCCGACTCGGCAGTCGGGCGGCCCATCAACGACCTCGCCGGCAACCCACAGGCTCCGTTCCGCCGGAGTGCACGACGATCACACGGCGCTGGCGACAGCACGCCCCGCCGACGCGGCCCTGCTCTATGGAACGATCCCAGGAACGACCGCAGGACCGGCCGTGCGGGCGAGGTGCCTCCGTAGCACACGGCGTACGAGGCGCAGCCGGTCCCGGTCCTGTTGTCCCTCCCAGCGGCAAGTGGGGGCGAAGGCGATCGTGCGCGGGTTGCCGTGGAAGGGGCGCCCGTGGACGTCGTACCCCCGGACGTCCTGGCGGTAGTCGACTGGCAGGTCGAACATCAAGTAGCCGTGCTCGAATCCCAGGCTGCCGGCGATATACCGGGTCGTGGAAGACCTCCACGAAAGGCACGCTCCACTGCATGGCCCGCTGGCAGGCGCCCCGACGACGCGTTCCACGGCTTCCCGCAGGCTTGAACCAGCTGCAGCGCGGTTATGCCGGCGCGCCGGGGGCAGTCATGCCGCGCCCCACTCGTGGACCTTGCGGGTGCGGGCCCGCCGCGACCCGGAACCCGAGGAGCCCGGCGAGGACGACGGCGCCGCCGTATCGAGGAGCCGGCCACCTACCCACACCCAGGAACGGGAGCAGGAGGTGGCACTTCGGCGGCAGTTCCCGGCCCCTTCTGCGACGGTCGCGAACCCTTGTTCCGGCACAACTGAGGTGGGAGTTCGGGGGCAGACGCATCCCGCCGGGTCTGGCACACGTGGAAGGCGGGACGGCATGGAACAGACACATCGCGGTGTGGAGCAGCAGTCGCTGCTGGAGGACGTCATTTCGCTGTCCGGAGCGTTCGAGGGCAGCGAGGACATCGCCGTCGCCCGCGACCTGGTCCGTAGCTTCCTCTCCGATGTGCAGTGCGTGCACGGCCTGCCGGTGTCCGGGCGCGCGATGGACATCGTGCAGCTCGTGGTCAGCGAGCTGGTGACCAACGCCCGCAAGTACGCGCCCGGCCCATGCCTGCTGACGCTGGAGGTCCATGGCGGCGCGATCGAGGTCACCGTGTGGGACAGCAACCCGACGCTGCCGGCGACCCTCGCGCCCGACCCGACCCGGATCGGCCAACACGGGCTGGAGATCGTCACGGGGATCGGTCAGAGCTTCGCGGTGCACCGTAAACCTGTGGGGAAGCGGATCTCCACTACGATTGTGCTGGCCGATGAGCCATACAGAGAGGTCACCGCCTGCCAGCTCTGACGGTCTCGACCGAACACCAGGCACGGCCAGCGTCCCAGAACGCCACCCTCGCAACGAAGGCCCTGACCGTGCGGGGGTGATCAGGACCTTCGCTTGCCCGTCGGGGGTCGAGAAGCAAACGCGCCCCCGAGGTCGGGCGGGGAATCGGAGCGCAGACTGCACTGGGATCCGCCGTGGACCAGACCCAGAGAACGCGTCACGCCATCAACGGAGACAGCGACCGAAAGGACACAGGCCTCTCCGGCCCCATGGGCTGAATCGATTTCCCGCGGCCGGTGCTGCGCCATCCGTCACTCGGCGGCTGCGCTGCGGCCGCGCGAAAGGCCCAAACCGGCGGAGGCGGGACCCTACCGGGAGAGCTGGGGCTCCGGGCCGCCCTTCCCATGCCGTGTGGGCGGATGGCCCGATGAGCGTTTCTGACGTCGCTCGCCGACTGCCGGATTTCGCCACCCTGCGCAACCTGTGCCGGTCGATGGCGATGCTGGACGCGATCCTCCAGCCCGGCGCACCGTACCTGCGCCACCACAGGTTCGACGCCCAGTGGTCCGCGACGCAGGAAACTGCCCTCGATGGACAACGGTGGGGGAGATGCGTACGCCGTCGTCTTCTCGGCGGCCGGAGCGTACATCCGCGGGTTCGACCACGAGTCCCGCAGGGCGGGGGCCGGGACGCTCTGCTCGCGCGGCCGAAGGGCCGTCCGGTGGGGTTTCATCAGGTGCTGAGCGAGGCCGAGCAGGCCGCCGTGCGCCAGTCCGTACTTGACTATCGGCCGTGCGATGTGGGCCTGGTGGGGCAGTTGTGGACGCGGAGCCTGATCGGCGATCTGATCGCGAAGCTGTACCGGGTGCGGCTGACCGAACCGGGGGCGGGCAAGTACCTGAAGCGGTGGGGGCTTTCCTTCCGGCGTCCCGACAAGCGGGCGGTGGAACGGACCCCGAGGCGGTGCGGCGCTGGCATGAGGAAACCCCGGCGATCCGGGCCAAGGCGAAGGCCGAGGGCGGTGAGATCCTCTTCGCCGACCAGGTCGGTGTCCGTTCCGACCAGGTCACCGGCCGGACCTGGGCGAGAAGGGCCGCACCCCGATCGTGCGGCGCACGGGCAACCGGTGCTCGGTGAAGGCGATGTCGGCGATCAGTACCAAGGGCAGGATGCACTTCATGGTCTTCACCGAGACGTTCGACGCCACGTGATGTGCCGCTTCCTGGAGCGGCTCGTCGGGCACTTCGACCACAAGGTCCACCTGGTGGTCGACGGGCACTCCGCCCACCGCTCGAAGACGGTCCGCACCTGGCCCGCCGCCCATCCCGACGCCATCGAGCTGCACTTCCTGCCCCGTACTCGCCGGAGCTGAACCCCGACGAGCTGGTCAACGCCGACCTCCAGCACAGCCTGCCCAAAGGCCACCGGACCGGAACCAGGCCGAACTCGCCGCCGAGACCCGCCGGTTCTTCCGCAGACGCCAACGCCAGCCCCACATCGTCCGCGGCTACTTCCACGGCCCCAACGTCCGCTACACCCTCAACGAGAACCCTTTGAGTTTCTGATCAATAGGACATCGAGAGCCGGACCAGGACTCCGACGGAAACCGACCACTATCGCGAAGCAAGCCGTGCAGTAGCAAATTCGAAGCCCCGCTAGGTGTGCTGGCGGGGCTTCTGCGTGGTCGACGCCTCCACGGACGAGGTTCTGGAAGGTGGAGAGGCACCGCAGGGGGAAGTGCAGGGCGGCTTGTAGGTGACGACGGTCGTCACCTACAAGACCACTGCCGGCCCACTCCTCCAACCTCCACCAGCCGGACAGGCCAGAGTCCCAGGAGACACCGACAGGGCTCATTTCCAGACGGCGAACGCCTCGTCGTCGCTGCGCCGCAGCAGGCCACCCTTGACCCACTCGACCTTCTCGGGCGCCGTGCTGGAGCCCGATGCGGTGAGGTAGACGGAGCAGGCCTCGTAGCTCTCGCCGGCCGGGGCTTGCTTGAACTTGCTGGAGTTGTGCTCGTCGAGGCACTTGTCGAACTTCGGAGTGTCCTTGTAGCTGAGCTTGCCGTCCGTGCCCACGATGGGTTGCGGGAAGGCGCTCATGATGTTCAACCGGGTCAGCAGGTCGCCGTCCGCTGTGACGTCGAAGGAGGGTCCGTTCACGTCGCCGGCGTCGGTCTTGGTCACGCGGTAGTGGACGTAGTACGGCGTACGGCCTTGATACTGGGCTGCGTCCTTGAGCACGGACAGGTCGCCGGAGGTCCCGGCGACCACTCGCTCCACGCTGACCTCCAGATTGTCCTTCTTCGCCTTGGCCCCGTAGGAGAGCTCCTGGGTGTCGGAGCATCCGGTGAGTACGAGTGCGGCGGCAGTGGCGGTGAGGACGGCGAATACGGTACGGGTGTTCAAGATTCCCCCTGTGTTGGTGATCGGAAGGCATTGCGGGCGGTCTGCGGTCAGGTCTTGCCGACACGGCCCCGGGTGAGCGTCAGGTCCATGGCGACGAACGCCCCCAGCCCGAGAAGCGCAGCGAGGTGCAGCACCCACCAACCGCGTTCAAAGCTGCTGACGCGGCCCGCCGAGACCACGTCGTTCCCGAGCAGCACCAGCGGAAACGTGACGGCGCACAGAAGACCCACGACCCTGAGGGCACGAAACCGCGCGTGCGGCTGGATGGCGCGGCAGGCGATGGTGAGCATGCCAAGGAATGAGAGCAGCCAGGGCCAGGTCAGCAGCCCACGCCAAGGGTCCACGGCCGGGAAGAGGTCCAGCCCCAGGACGTCCTCTGTCAGCAGGAAGACACCGCCCTTTGAGGTTCCGCCCTCGTACTCGAAGAGCATGGCCGGCAGGGGCATCGCGGCGGCGAGCACCGCCAACACTGCGGCACATGTCAGAAGCGCTGCCGTGACGAGGCTCCAGCGAGGCCCGTAGGCGTCCGGCAGGGCAGGCCGGAGGGCGCCGACAGCCGGGCCCCCCGGCTGCCACGCTGGCGCGTACGGACGAGCGGAGTCCGTGTACGGATCCCCGCCCACGGAATAGTGGCCCGCCGCGGTTCCCACCTCGAAGATCCGCACATGTGCGGGCGCGTACCGCCGCGTCTTGGCGGTCAGCTTCCCGAGGTCGAACTTCCGCCGCTCGACCGCCACATGGAGCTGTGCGGGCATCGACGCATCGGTTGGCTGCACATCGGCCCCAGCGGGTACGGCCACACCGTCGCGCAGCTGCGTACCGATCAGTACCTGCGGCCCGAGCGCGGCCGACTCGGCGACGACGAGGGCGGTGACATCGGTCCACGGCAACCGGACGTGGCCGATGCGCACGCCGGAGGAGTCGAACTGGAAGAGGACGCGCCGCGCGTCGAACCACGTGAAGATGTACGGCACCAGCAGCACGATGACCGTGCCGCCCTTCACGTCCAGGGCCCAGCCGAGGACCAGCGCGAAACCCACCAGGGCGCTGATGAGGCCCCAGAGCTTCGCGAGGTCGGATGGGGAGAATGGCCCAGTGACACGGTAGCGCTCCCAGCGAGCGCGGCGGCGCGCAGTTCCTGTCGGCGGCATGGGTGCGGGTTGCGGACGGGTCATGCTGCTATCCCCTGGTGTGTGCTTCAGGCCAACACGGAACGCGGCACCTCTCAGGCGCCCCCCGCGAGCCAGGGTCGGCTCGCGGAACGTTTGTACCGCACGCCGGAGTTGGGCTGCCCACACCGTGGGCAGCCGGAGACAAGGATCACAAAACAGAGAGCCGGACCAGAGGGCATTTCCGTCACGTTGGTGCATCTCGGCCTGTCCGGCCTGTCCGGCCTGTCCGAGTGATCGGCTGGTCCGGGTGTCGCGCCGTGTTCGGGGTGAGCCAGCGCGTCATGAGGCTGATCGTCGCGAGGCGAAGCGCGGCGCGGCGGAGCGCTGCCGGAGAGTGGTCATGGGCAGGTAAGCGTGTGCTCCGCTCCGCGGGCTGGGCCCCAGGGACCGACGGTGGTTGGCTGTTTCCGGTGGGCGCTAGGGTGACCGACATGATGGGGGCAGCGGGCGACCTGGTGGGCGGGCGGTATCTCCTGGTGGAGATGGTCGGGCGCGGAGGGATGGGGCGCGTGTGGCGTGGCCGCGACTCGCTGCTCGACCGCGAGGTGGCGGTCAAGGAGGTGCTGCTGCCGCCCGAAACGGCGCCGCACGTCCGGTCGGAGCTGATCGCGCGCACCGAGCGGGAGGCGCGGGCCGCAGCCCGGCTGCGGCATCCGGGCATCGTGACGGTGCACGACGTGGTGCACCATCAGGGTGTTCCATGGATCGTGATGGAGTTCATCACCGGGCCCTCGCTGGCCGGCCTCATCAGGGACGAAGGAAGCCTCAGCTGGGAGCGGGTCGCCGCCCTCGGAGAGATGATCGCCGACGCCTTGGCCCACGCGCACGCCGCCGGGGTGGTCCACCGAGACCTGAAGCCCGACAACGTGCTGCTCGCCGGTGACAGTCCGGTCATCACCGATTTCGGCATCGCCCGGATCCTGGACGCCACCCAGCAGCTGACAGGGACGAATACCGTCATCGGCACTCCGCAGTACATGCCGCCGGAGCAGTTGGAGGGCCGACGTGTGGGGGCCTCGGCGGACATGTGGGCGCTCGGTGCGACTCTGTACACCGCGGTCGAGGGACGCCCGCCGTTCGACGGGTCGACCCTGACAGCGGTCATCACGGCCGTGTTGACCCAGCCCGCGCCGTCGGCGGTACGCGCGGGCGCCCTGGCGGGCCTGCTCGGTGAGCTGCTGTCCAAGGACCCGGCACGGCGTCCTGACGCCGTGAGCACGCGGGCGCGGCTGGATGCCGTCCGGTCGGCGGCGCCGAGCGCCGTGGCCGCGGGGCACATTCCCACCGTGAGGGTGCAGGCCCCGGCGGTTCCTGCAGACGTGGCCGCGCTCGCGAGCGCGCCCACCGCGGCGGCTCCGGCCGTCCCCGCCCTCGCGCCGTCCGGGCCGCGCCGCCGTGGTGTCCTGCTGGGCCTATTGGCCGCCGTGGGCGCGGCATCGGGGACGGTCATCGCCGTGCGCCAGTTCGGCGACCACGACGCCCCGTCCGCCAAGAACCGGGCTGGCGATTTGTGGAGCGCACTCACCGTTGCTGACAGCACCGTGATGTCGCTCGCCTACAACCCCGACGGAAGGCTCTTGGCCGTGGGCTGTCAGGACGGCACCGTCCGGCTCTGCGACACCACCACCCGGACCGTTGCCGCCACCCTCGCCACGAAGGCCGAGGAGGTGCGGCACCTTCTGTTCAGCCCCGATGGCAAGACCCTCGCCACCGGCACGGCGCTCGGTGCGTCCAAGGCCGAACTCTGGGACGTGGCGACCCGCACCAGCCGCTCCACCCTCGACCGCTACGGCCCCATCGGCAACGTGCTTGCGTTCAGCCCCGACGGCAGAACGCTCGCCGTCTCCGGCGACGACGACCTCCTCATGTGGGACACGGCCACCGGCACACTCACCGCCACGCAGACCGGTGACCGGGGCTGGCTGAACGTCCTGGCCTACAGCCCCGACGGAAAGACCCTCGCCATCGGCGGAGAGAGAGGCCGGGGAAATGTGCTGCGGCTGTGGACCCCCGGCTCCAGCAAGGATCCCGCCGTGATCGAAATCCTCGACGGAGCAGTGGAGTCGGTGGTGTTCACACCTGACGGACGGGGCGTCATCACCGCAAGCAAGGGGAAGAACGGGCTGCGCCTGACGGACCTGGCCAACCCGGCTGGCACCGCGACCACCGTCCTTGGCGAGGAGATCGTCCAGCGGGCGGCAATCAGCCCGGACGGCAGCACCATCGCGGCCGTCATCAGCTCCGACCGCACCGTCAAACTCGCGTTGTGGTCCCTCGCAACCCGCACCCGTATCACTACCGCAGACCTCAGCGGCACCCCTGGGGGCGGGATTCCGGTCCAGCCGGCCTTCAGCCCCGACGGACGGACGCTGGCCACCGCCAGTGAGGACAACACCGTCCGACTCTGGCCCCTCCCCATCCAGGCCGCTCACCCGTAGCGACGGCCTCTGGTCGGCACAGAGCCCGGCGGCCCGGGTCACGTGAGGTTGTTCGTGTTTGGCGTCGAGGCCATGACATCGACGGAGGGCAAGGGTCCCGTGTGGGGCTGCGTGGTGCCGATCGTGCTGGTGATCGTCACGATCGGGATGCAGATGCTCGGCAAGAACATGATCACCTCAGAGACCCGACTTCGTCGTGCGGGCGAGGCCGGCGTAGGAGGCGAGGTGGCCGGCGGTGGGGAAGCCAGCCTCGTGAAAGCCCGAGGCTAACGCCACCCTGCTTTCGCTTCGTCTGACTGCCCCGCTTCTGTTCGCCCTGGGTTCCGCCTGTGCCTTTTTCGCACAGCTGCACCGTGACTACGCCGCCATCGCCGCATCTCTTGCCTCTGCGTGTGCGCGGCTGCGCTCTTCGCCGAGGACCTCCTCCAGGAGAGTTACCGGCGTGACCGCGCCGTGCTGGTCCACGTGGCCTCACACCCTGGTGCTACGCCGGGTCAGGCCTCCCGCGCCCTGGGCATCACTGAGTGGCGTGCGACCCGGGATTTCGCCCGCCTCACCCGCGATGGACTGCTGCTTGTAGTGGAAGAGGGCGCCGACCCGGTCTTCTGCTTCTACCGGTTGGTCACGGATAGGTGGTGCGACGGGGCGTGAGCCGCGAGCTGCTCGGTGGCTCCGTCCCTACATGGCAGACGATCCCCGGTCAGCCAAACCGGGGATTCTCCAGACCATTGATGAAGTTCGCACCGGCCACTTGGCGATGGGCAGCGCGCGCGTATCAGTCCATCAAGGCTGCCTTCCTTGGTCTGAGGTCTGTGCAATTTCCGGCACCAGATCCCCATGGTCCCGGCGTGAATCGAAGGAAATCCCATGTGCGACAAGCTGCTCTCGGTGCCCAGTGTTGCCCAAATTCTGGATGTAAGCCGGCGGTCCGTGTACCGCTACATAGCGCTGGGCGAGCTGTCGGTAGTTGACCTTCGTACTGGGACCGAAAGATCGCGGGTTCGAATTCCCAGTGGCGATGTACGCGAACTCGTGCGGCGCCGCACAGCCATAGCGTCGAGCGTCCGAGCAGCCGCGTAGCCACTGGACCCCGACCTCTTTGGTGGGGGATATGGGTAAGTGAATTAGCAGGGAAAGGGTATATGGCGTACGTACGCAAGCTGGCATCCGGAAGCTGGCAGGTCACTGTCAGGAACCATGTTGGCGACCGTTTTAGTGAAACGTTCCCTCTGCAGTCCCAGGCGCGTCAGTGGGGCCGGGACCAAGAGACGAAACTCAGTCGCAGCGCCTACAGCAACCCTCAGGCCGGCAAGACCAAGTTCGATGACTGGTATGAGCGCTGGTGGGAATCTCGCGTCGTCGAACCGCACACGCGGCGCGGAGACGCATCTTGCATACGCACCCACATCACGCCGCACTGGTCGGGGTGGGAGGTAGGAGCCATAGGCCGCATCGATGTCCAGTCGTGGGTGGCGCAAGCGCAGGCCGTCCTTGATGAGCTGGCTCAGCCATGGCACACGATGGCGCTCCTGGCCTTTTACACCGGCCTGCGGTGGGGCGGGCTCTCTGGTCTGCACGGGCATGGCATCGACTGGCAGCGGGGCCGGCTGTTCGTCGTCGAGGTCAACACGAAGTCGGGCATCAAGGATTACCCGAAGCGTTCGAAGAGCCGCCGGGAGGTCCCGATTCCCGAGCGCGTCCTCGATGGACTGGCCCGCCGCATGTATGGTCGAGATCGAAACGCGGTCGTCTTCACCACGGTCACCAAGGGCCGGGCGGGGCGCCTGCTCGACGACGGCAACTGGCGGACGTACACGTGGTGGCCTGCGGTGCATCAAGCTCGGTTCCCCGAGCCGAACGGAGCCTGTATGAGGTGCAGCACCTCCTCGGGCATGAGAGTTATCAGACGACTCAGCCGTACGCGCACCTTGCCCCCGATGCGCACCAGGCCGTCATCGGAGCTTGGGGGCGGCTGGATTCTCAGCTGATCGTTCCGGGGTCGGCGGTCTCGGGTGCCCTGGCGCCGGCTCGGCCGCCCGGTGACCACGAGTAGTCCTGACAGGGAAGACGTCCCGTCGCCGAGACCACGGCGCTGTTCGGCGCTGGTGTTCCGTGCCCAATGTGGGCATGGGGCAGCGCCGAACCCGTTTCCGCTATCGGCATGCTTGCGGGGCGGTAGGTGGGCTGCTTGCGCCCCAGCGGGAAGTCGTGACGCAGGCCTGATTCTCGCCAGAGTTCGTGAGCTCGTTTGACGCACGGACCCCAGCCGCAGGGTCATCTGAGGACGCTGAACTGCGGTTTCTTCAAGTGCCCCGGATCTCTACCTCTTCCCGATGACCCATCATATGGAGTGTGTCGCGATCCTTGAGCTCATTGGAAAGGGCCTCTGACCTGCAGGTTAGGTCAGTGTGCGTTATGTGCGCTGTGGGCGTTACGGGCGATATCTTGACGCAGATTTGACGCTCGTGACGCACGTTTGACGTACGCCGCCGTCCATGTCTGGCGAGTCGTCAGGCATGGACGGCGACTCCTCGGAGCAGATCGCGATCCTGCTCTGGGCGGTGCCCTTTTCGGTAGTGGGCGACGGAGTCGGTTGGTGTGAGGCCCGCGCTCTGCCGTCTCTTTCCGAATACGCTCTGTGACAATCGGTGGGGGCCGAGTAGCCGGGACCGTAGGGGTTCCACCCGTGCAGGAACGGCTCTAGGTCGCTGGCGCGAGGTTCGGGAATCTCGGGTAGGCGGAGCGTCCCGTTGAGCGGGTTCAGGCGCTCCACATGGTCGGCAGCCCAGGCGATCCATGCCTCGGCTCCGTTTCTCTCCGGACCGGTCGCCAAGGTCTGTGCGTGGAGGCGGAGAGCGCCGACGTACTCGGCCAGACCCGTTGCGCGGCGCCATGCCCGTTCCTGCGCTTCGAGATGCTGGACTCGGGCCGCCTCGGCGAAGTCGATCTTTGCCCGTTGCATGGCGGCCTCCCACTGCAGCCGCTTCTCCCGCGCTGGCTCCAGGTCGGCCAGTCGTTTGCGCTCGGCGGCCTCGCCCCGAAGTCCCACTTCCTGCACGATCTCGGCGAGCTGGTCCTCAAGAGGGCAGTCGGCCGCATCGGCCCACTCGCCGGCCCTGTGTCGCAGCCCGCCGCCGACACAGATTCGTAGGCGTTCGGCGGGGGAGGTGTCGTACCGGGGAATCCTGACCCAGGAGTGCTTCTCGGCGTCGGCGAGTTCCTTCTTCGTGGGGATGTGTTCGGTGCGGTCCTGTTCCTGCAGGATGAGGAAATCGCATCGCTGACCCTGGGCCAAGCGCCAGGCGGGGGTGTCGACGAGCCGGATTTCATGTCCGTCGTTGCACCAGCCTGCGTGCAGTTCCTTCGCCGCAGGGATCTTTCCGGACCGGCGTGCTGCGGCAACGCGGATTGGCCATTTTTCGGTCTCCCGACCACTGGCTTCGCGTTTGACGATGCGGCCGCCGGCCACGGCGAGCTCTTCCAGGAGCTGCTCCGTAACGGTCTTGGCCTTCTTCCGCGGCAGTGGCCGGGTCCGCTGCACCGGCAGGGGCGGGGCTGCCTTGGTGCCGGAATTCTCGATCTTGGCCACGTCGGGTGACTGGATCTCCGCCCGTGGCGTGGGAGCGGTGTTCTTGCCACGAGGCTGTTCCAGCGGTTGAGAGCCGTGCTCCAGATACTGCTGGCCGGCCTAAGGGTTGTCCCGTAAGTGATCTTCGAGTCGCCGGGGCCGGGTGGCTGCGGTCGGGTCCGCTCGCCTATCCGGTGAGGGCGAGGTTGTGCATGCGGGCGATGCCGAGCATGGCGTGGTGGACGCCGTCGCCTTTGAGACGGCAGTCGCGGAGGATCTTCCAGGTCTTCATGCGGGCGAAGACGTG